>NZ_JBHYZV010000013.1:0-122943 GCF_042753905.1 Streptomyces sp. NPDC059248
GGGTTCGTCGGCGCGGCCGGCGTCGTGGTGTGGTGGGGCCGCTCAGCGCAGGGCGCTGCGCTGCTGCCACTCCGCCCACGAGACGTTCCAGTTGCTGAAGCCGTTGCCCTGCGGCGGGACGCCCTTGTGGCCGTTGCCGGTGACGACGAACGGGTCGCCGACGCGGACCTGCTGGTAGAAGGAGGACGCCTCGCCGGTGCTCATACCGATACAGCCGGAGCTCTTGTTGGCGCGGCCGAAGTACGCGGCGTTCCAGGGCGCGGCGTGCGCGTACATCCCGGACCAGGTCAGCCGCATCGAGTAGTCGACCATCTTGTTGTACGCGTCACCGAGACCGACGGTCTCGGAGTTCATGTTGATGGTGCCCTCCTTGGACATCAGCACCGTGGTGCCGCCCCAGGAGCGCTTCTCCCCGCCGGGAGTGCCGGCCGAGACGGGGATCGTCCGGACCTTCTTCCCGTCCCGTTCCAGGGTGAGCTGCCGGTTGTCCAGGTCCACCTTCACGATCTGGGCGGAGCCGATGGTGAAGGAGAGGTCGTAGTCGCGGGTGAAGAACCCGGAGGGGCCGGAGTCGACTCCGTTGAGCCGGGCGTCGAGGGTGACCTTCGTACCGGGCTTCCAGTACTCCTTGGGCCGCCAGTCGACGCGGTCCTTGCCGTGCCAGTCCTTGACCCAGCCCCAGGAGCCCTCGGTGTTGTTGTCGGTGGTGACCTTGAGGGCCTTCTCCACCGCGGCCTTGTTCTTCACCGGGAAGTCGAAGGCGAGGGAGACCGGGTGGCCGACGCCGATCGTCTTGCCGATCGGCGCCAGGGTCACCTTGTTGACCTTGTCCGCCTTCGCGGTGGAGAACGTCCCCTTGCCGGTGCCGGTGGTCCCGCCCTCGGTCTTCGTCGCCGCGGTCACCTGGTAGCTGGTGCCCGGGGCGGCCATCCGCTCCGAGGTCCACACCGCGCCGTCACCGGAGAGCTTGCCCTCGAACTTCGTGCCCTTGCCGTCGGTCACGGTGACGGAGGTGATGCTGCCGCCCTTGGCGGTCACCCGGATCGGCTGACCGGCCTTCACCCCGGATCCGCTGGGCGACACCGACAGGGTCGCCGGCTTGTCCCCGGCCTTCGCCGAACCCGCCTTGCCGTCCGAGCCCGATCCGTCGGAGGAGGAGCAGGCGGTGAGGGCGAGCGGGGCGAGTACCGCGGCCGCCACGGCGAGACGCGTGGTGGGACGGCGCAGGGGAGGCACGGATATCGGGCGCAACGGAGACCTCCGTCAGGAGCGGGGATTCACGTCTCCGGCAGGTGCCGGAGACGGACGAATCCGATGTCGGTGAGTCGGTGTATCCCGCCCACGGCGGGTCGGCAGGCCGACGAGTTCGCGATCCCTGGATCGCGACACCTGTACGCCTGTGCACCGTTTCGGGGGACATCCATGACTCTAATGCCGAAAAACGGCAGGTGAAGGCCCCAACGCCGATGTAACGGTCACTGATGAGAAACGGTCATCGTCCTGTCACATTCCTCTCGCGGTACGGACATCGGGCGCTGCCGGCACCCGTTTTGTGCCCCCGGGCGGGGGCGCTCGGGGGACTCGCGGATCCGGGTGGAGCGCGTCCACCGGCGGGTGCCTCCGGACGCCGGGACATCCGGCGCGCGGGCGTACGGGTTGCGCGGGGTACCCTCCAACACTCGACCCCTCGGACCGCTCCTGGTGCTGTGACCGGGAAGGTTCTCGCCGAGGGGGCAGATCGTGGAGACGCCGGGGGAATGGGAGAGACCGTTGGGCGGGGACGCCGACCGGGCGCTGGGCCGGGTGCTGTGGATATGTCCGGCGCGCCGGTGAACCGGGCGGGCGGGCTCGTGCCCGGCTCGCGCGAGGGCGCACCGGGCGGGGGAACGAGACCGCCCCAAGACCCGGAACGGGCAGTGGACGCGGAACGGCCGGGTCCGCCCAAGGAGTCAGCGTCGGTCGCGCGCAGCGGTGCCGTGATGGCGGCCGGTTCCCTGGTCTCCCGGATCACCGGCTTCGCCCGCTCGGCGATGGTGGCGGCGGCCCTGGGCATCGGGCTGGTCGCCGACGGGTACGCGGTCGCCAACGCCGTCCCGACGATCGTCTACATGCTGCTGGTAGGTGGGGCGCTCAACGCGGTGTTCGTGCCCGAGCTGGTCCGGGCCGCGAAGGAGCACGCGGACGGCGGGGCCGCGTACACCCAGCGGCTGCTGACCGTCTGCGCCGTAGCCCTGCTGCTGATCACGGGAGTCGCGGTCGCCGCCGCGCCGCAGATCGTGGCGGCGTACACCGGTTACTCCGGGGCGCAGGCCGAGATGACGGTCGCGTTCGCCCGGTACTGCCTGCCGCAGATCTTCTTCCTCGGGCTGTTCACGGTACTCGGCCAGGTACTCAACGCCCGGGGCCGGTTCGGCGCGATGATGTGGACGCCCGTCCTCAACAATCTCGTCGTCGTCTCGGTGTTCGGGCTCTATCTGGCGACCAGTGACGGCGGGGCCCTGACCCCGGCCGAGACGGCGCTGCTCGGCTGGGGCACCACGGCGGGGATCGCCGTCCAGGCTCTGGCGCTGGTCCCGTCGCTGCGGCGGGCGGGCTTCTCCTGGCGGCCCCGATTCGACTGGCGGGGCAGCGGGCTGACCCGGCCGCTGCGGGCGGCGGGCTGGCTGGTCCTGCTGGTCCTCTCCAACCAGGCGGCCTACTGGGTCGTCACCCGGCTGGCGACGACGGCCGGACGGCGGGCGGCGGACGCGGGTATCGACGGCGGCGCCGGGTTCAGCGCGTACGCCAACGCGTACACGCTGTGGGCCGTTCCGCACGGCATCATCACGGTGTCGCTGGTGACGGCGCTGCTGCCGCGGATGAGCCGGGCCGCGGCCGACGACGACCCGGCGGCGGTACGGCGCGATGTCTCCTACGCCCTGCGGACCACCGGGTCGTTCATCGTGCCCGCCGCCTGCGCCCTGCTGGCCCTGGCCCAGCCGATCATGACGGTGGTGTACGGCCACGGGCGCACCGACCCGGGCGATGTGGCGCTGATGGCGGGCATCCTGATGGCCTTCGCGCCGGGCCTGATCGCGTTCTCCGGTCAGTACGTGCTCTCCCGCGCCTTCTACGCGCTCTCCGACACCCGGACCCCTTTCCTGCTCAATCTGGTGGTCGTGACGGTCAACGCGGGGCTCGCGGTGGTGGCGTATCTGCTGCTCCCGGCGCGCTGGGCGGTCACCGGGATGGCGGGGGCGTACTCGGTGGCCCTGCTGGCGGGCTGGGTGGTGACGGCGGTGGTGCTCCGCCGTAGACTGGCGGCGACCGCGGGCGGTTCCGGTCCCGGGCGGGCCGGCCGGTGGTGGCGTTCCGCGTCGGCCGGGACGCTCGCGCGGCTGCTGGTGGCCGCCGTGCCGGCGGCGGGACTCGGGCATCTGACCGCCCGCGCGGTCGGCGACCCGGCCGGTGCCGTGGTGGCCGGAGCGGCGGGTGCCGTGGTCGTCCTGGGGGTCTTCGCGGCGCTCGCCCGCCCGCTGCGGCTGACCGAGCTGGACGCCGCGGTGTCCGGTGCCGTACGACGGTTGCGCGGGCGATCCGGCGCGGAACGGAACGGCGCCCGGTGAGCACGACCGGGCGGCGGGCCGCCGCCCTGACGGCTGTCGGGGCGACGGCGAAAGCCCGTGGTACCCGCCGGGGTCGACCCGGCGCGCACCACGGGCGGGCGGTTCAGAGACCGCCGGTGTAGAGCAGCCGGTTCGGTGAGGTCTTGCTCACCGTCAGCGTGTCCTTGGTGGACTGCTCGGACAGCCAGTCGGCGATCTGCTCCGGGGTGGCCGACGGGTTCGCGGCCTTGTAGAGGAGCGCGACCCCGGCGACGTGCGGGCTGGCCATGGATGTGCCGTCGAGTGCCGTGCTGCCGCCGCCGAGCTTCGCCGAGATGATGGCGCGGCCGGGGGCGTAGATCCACAGGCACGGGCCGAAGTTGCTGAAGTCGGTCTCCAGGTCCTCGTGGTCGGTGGCTCCGACGGTCACCACCCGGCTTGCGCCGGCGGGTGAGACCTGGCAGGCGTCGCGTCCGTCGTTCCCGGCGGCGACGACGGGCAGGACGCCCCGGAGGGAGAGGTTGGTCGCCGCGTTGTTGACGGACTGGTTGCGGTCGCCGCCGAGTGACGCGTTGACGACGGCGGGCTGACGGGCGTTCTGGGCGACCCAGTCGAAGCCCGCGATAATGCCCGACCAGGAGCCCCGTGCGTCGCAGCCGAGAACCCTGACGCTGACCAGCCGGGCCTGCCGGGCGACACCGTAATTGGTCCCGCCGACCGTTCCGGCGACATGGGTGCCGTGGCCGTTGCAGTCGGCGCCGTTGCGGCCGTCGCCCATGGCGTCGAAGCCGCGGACGGCGCGCCCGCCGAACTCGGGGTGCGCGAAGTCGATCCCGGTGTCGATGATGTAGGCCGTGGCGCCGACGCCCGTCCCGCTGATGTTGAACTGCTGGTTCAGCGGGAGATAGGGCTGGTCGATCCGGTCGAGGCCCCAGCTGAACGCCTGGAAACGGTTGTCGCGGGGGGCGACGGGTCCGGCGGACGCCGTGCCGTCCTCCTCGACGGCTTCCACGGCGGGCAGCGCCCTTACGGCCTTGAGCTGGGCGGTACTGAGTTTGGCCGCGAAGCCGTTCAACGCCGTCGAGTAGGTGAAAAGGGGTTTGAGACCGGGCACGGCCTCCTTGACGGCGGCCTCCGGGCTCGTCCCCTTCTTGAGGGTGACGATGTACTGGCCGGGGATGGGCGCGGGGGCCTTCCGCAGCGGAGCGGGTTCGGCCCGCAGCGGACCGGACGGACCCGGTTCGGGCGCGGCGGACGCGCTGCCCGCCGCCGACAGGGTCGCGGCGGTCATCAGTGCGATGAACGACGCGGCGCAGGCACGGAGCCTCGTTTGCGTTGACATGGTCCGACCCTGACAAACCAAGATCAACAAGTCTATTACCGTACGTTTCATTCACTGCACTGCGTTACGCCACCGGGGTCCGATAGCCCGATCGGCGGGTACGGCTCCGGCCCGGGCCGCCGGGCCGCAACTCCGGGCCCGCCCGTAACTCCGGGGGTACGGTTCCGGGCCCGGGCCCGATGTGGTGTCAGGACGGCCCGCCGGCGCGGTCGCCGTCCGGGCGGCCAATCCCGGCGGAGCCTTCCGCCGCGCGCGTCCCGTCACCATCGGCGTCACCGTCACTGTCGGCGGCAAGCGCGGCCGCGGTGCGGGTGATGTTGCGGGCCATACCGCCGAACACCACCGCGTGGAACGGCGCGACACTCCACCAGTAGGCGTGCCCCAGCAGACCGTGCGGGTGGAACAGGGCCCGCTGCCGGTAGCGGGTCCGCCCCTCCCCCAACGGTTCGCACCGCATCTCCAGCCACGCCAGACCCGGCAGCCTCATCTCGGCCCGCAGCCGCAGCAGCCTGCCCGGCTCGATCGCCTCCACGCGCCAGAAGTCGAGGGAGTCCCCGGTCCGCAGCCGGGCCGCGTCCCGGCGGCCCCGGCGGAGCCCCACCCCGCCCGCCAGCCGGTCGAGATGGCCGCGGATCGCCCAGGCGAGCGGCAAGGAGTACCAGCCGTTCTCGCCGCCGATGCCCTCGACGACGCGCCACAGCGCGCCGGACGCCACGTCCACGACACGCTCGCGCTCGTCGCTGTAGAGGCTGCCGCCCGCCCAGTCGGGGTCGGTGGGCAGCGGGTCGCTGGGGGCGCCGGGCACCGAGGCGGAGGACCAGCGGGTGGAGACCTGCGCCTCCCGGACCCGGCGCAGCGCCAGTTCCACGGCGGTGTCGAAGCCGAGGGGATGGCCGGGCGAATCGGGTACGTAGCGGGTGATGTCGTGCTCCCGGCAGACGACCTCGTGCCGCAGCGACTCGGTGAGCGGCCGGGCGATGGAGCCGGGGACCGGGGTCACCAGGGAGACCCAGAGGCTGGAGAGCCGGGGGGTGAGCACCGGTACGGGCAGGATCAGCCGTCGCGGCAGCCCGGCGACGGCGGCGTATCGGAGCATCATCTCCCGGTACGTCAGCACGTCGGGTCCGCCGATGTCGAAGGTCCGGCAGACCTCGGCGGGCATGCTCGCGCTGCCGACGAGCAGCCGCAGTACGTCCCGTACGGCGATGGGCTGGATCCGGGTGCCGACCCAGCGGGGGGTGACCATCACGGGCAGCCGCTCGGTGAGATAGCGCAGCATCTCGAAGGAGGCGGAGCCCGAGCCGATGATGACGGCGGCCCGCAGCACGGTGGTGGGCACACCGGACTCCAGCAGGATCCGGCCGACCTCGGCGCGGGAGCGCAGATGCGGCGAGAGTTCCTCCTCCGGGACCCCGGCCGGGGTGAGCCCGCCGAGATAGACGATCCGGCGCACCCCCGCGGCCCGCGCCTGCTCGCCGAAGATCCGGGCGGCGCGGCGGTCGGTCTCCTCGAAGCCCTTGCCGGTGCCCAGGGCATGGACGAGGTAGTACGCCACGTCCACGCCCGTCATCGCGGCGGCGACGGACTCGGGGTCGGTGACGTCGCCCCGGACGATCTCGGCGCGGTCGGCCCAGGTGTGGTCGCGGAGCGCGGCGGGTGAGCGGGCCAGACAGCGGACACGGTGTCCGGTGGCGAGCAGTTCGGGGACGAGGCGGCCGCCGATATAGCCCGTGGCCCCGGTGACCAGGCAGTACGGGCCTTCGGCCGGCTTCGGGTCCGGGCTCATGATGCCTCCGTCGGGTCCGGTTCGTACCTCTGATCCCTATCACGCGCGGTCCTCATCGCATCGGACGAGCGGAGGTCGGCGGATTCGAATGTTCCCAACATCCGGATGTTGGGAGTATCTTGATACTCCGATGGGTAGATCCATCGACGAGGTGACGAAGAGGAACCGAGGAGAGGAGCCGCCGATGGTCCGGTTGACCCGGGCACAGCAGCAGGAGCGCACCCGCGCGGCCGTCCTGGCGGCGGCGCGCGCGGAGTTCGCCGAGCACGGTTACGCGGGGGCGAAGGTCGACCGGGTGGCCGAGCGGGCCGAGCTGACGCGGGGCGCGGTGTATTCGAACTTCCCCGGCAAGCGGGCGCTCTATCTGGCGGTGCTCATAGGACAACTCGACGGCTCGGACACCGGTGCGGAAGCCGACGGCGGTGGCGGTGAAGGTGGCGGTGGTGACGGGCCTCCGGCGGTGTCGCCCGCGGGGGTGGCGGAGGCGCTCGGGGCCTTCGCGAGGGCCCGGCTGGGGCGGCTGCCGCTGTCCGACGGCCGTCCGGACGCGGGTCACGCGCTCCGCGGCTCGATGGCCGGGGTCCTGGACGACGAGCGCTCCCGGGAGGTGTGGGCACGGCTGACACGGATGGAGGCGCTGCTGCTCGGGCTGACACTGGAGTCCCGGGCGCCGTCACCCTCGGGGGGCCCGAAGGAGCGGCAGGTCCGGCGGGCGGAGCTGGCGCTGCGGCTGCTCAACGGCGCCGCGGGGGCGGACGGTCCCGCGGGTGACCACGGCGACCACGGGGATCCGTTCGACACGGCACTCGCCTGCGCCCATCTCGCCGGTCTCGGGCTCCACGACAGCTGGCGGCCCCCGCATCTGCCGCATATCACCCCGGCGCGACCGGTCCGGGAGGTGTGGAGACCTCCGGCCGGAGCCGCGGATCTGCTGACGGGCCGTCCGGTGGATCTCGCCCGGGACGGAGTGGTCGCCGTCCTCGGGACGGAGCGGCTCGGCGCGGCGGAGGAGGCGGTACGGGTCGCGGGGCCCGGGGAGTCGGTCACTCTGGCCGTGGTCACGGACGATCCCGAGGGCATCGGCCGGCTGGTGCGGCTGCGGATCGGTGAACTGGCGCACGGGCTGCGGAGGGTCTTCGCGCCCGGTGATCTGCCGGGAGTGCGGATCGTGCTCGACGAGGGTGCCGGTCTCTCGTCGGCGGCGGGGGTGCCGGAGGCCGACGACGGCACCGAGGCGGCCGTCCGGGTCCGGGGCGCCGAGGTGGTCGCCCGCGCCCGGGGCAGAGGGGCCGCGCTCGCCCTGGCTGCGGTGGGTGGCGCCGAAGGGACGGACGGCGGTCCCGGGGCCGGTTTTCGGGAGGGCGCCCGGTGATCCCGCCGCCCGCGCCGTACCGCACCGACACCGGGCCACGGGTGCTCCACACCCTGCGGTGTGCGGGGTTCACCCCGCTCGCCGGAGTGGCGGTGGCGACCGGTCTTTCCGTGCCGGAGGCCGAGTCGGCGCTGATCGATCTGGCGGTCGCCGGCTGGGTCAGCCGGGCCCCCGGCGAGCTGGGCGGCGGCTGGGGGCTCACGGAGGACGGCCGGGCCGAGGATGCGCGGCTGGTCGCCGGTGAGCTGGCCGCGAGCGGCGCCCGGCCCGCCGTATCGGGGGCGTACGAGGACTTCCTGGTCCTCAATCCGGAGCTGCTCGACCTCTGTACGGCCTGGCAGCTGCGCCCCGGGGACGGTGCCCCGACGGTCAACGACCACAGCGATCCGGTGTACGACGCGCGGGTGCTCGGGCTCTTCGTGGAGCTGCACGAGCGGGCCCTGCCGGTCTGCGACCGGCTGGCGGCGGCGCTGGAGCGGTTCGGGAGATACCGCGTCCGGCTCGGCGACGCGCTGCGCCGGGCCCGGTCCGGCGAGCCGGACCAGCTGACGGACACCACGTCCTCGTACCACACCGTGTGGTTCCAGCTCCACGAGGACCTGCTGACGACGCTGGACCTGTCCCGCCACGGATGAGGGAGCACGACTCCGGCCCCGCGCCCCGGAAACCGGGCGCGGGGCCGGGAGAGACGAGGTAGGCATGGTCTGGATCCATCCGATCGCGGCCGGGGTCGATCGGCCTCCGGAGGTGATCGGCGGCAAGGCCCACGGGCTGATCGCCCTGCGGCGTCTCGGGCTGCCGGTGCCGCCCGGGTTCGTCGTCACGACGGCGGCGTGCCGGGCCTTTCTTCGCGACGGCCGGTTCCCGCCCGGGCTGCGGGCCGAGCTGGACGCGGCCGTCGCCCGGCTGGAGGCGGAGACCGGGCGGGCCCTCGGGGACGCGATACGGCCGCTCGTGGTCTCCGTGCGCTCCGGCGGCGCGGTGTCGATGCCCGGCATGATGACCACGGTCCTCGGCGTCGGCCTCACCGCGCGGGCCACGGCGGGGCTGCTGGCGGAGACGGGCGACGCCCGGTTCGCCGTCGACTCCAGGCTGCGGTTCCTGACCGGTTGGGCCACCGGGGTCGCCGGATTGAGCCGGGAGTCCGTGGACCGGGCCGCGTACGGCGGGCCGGTGGCCGGGGCCGCCGCCACCACCGACCGGGGCGACACGGTCGACGCGGACGACGGGGGCACGGTCGGCACGGTGCCCGGTATCGTCCGGGCGGTCGCCGCCGGGTGGGACGTCGACCGCCTGGTACGGGCCCGCACGGGCGGATCGGTCCCCGACGACGCGGGGGACCAACTCGACCGGGCCGTCGCCTCGGTGTTCTCCTCGTGGCGCACCCCCCGGGCACGGACCTACCGCGCGCTGCACGGCATCCCGGACGACCGGGGCACGGCGGTGGTCGTCCAGGCGATGGTGTTCGGCAACCGCGACGGACGCAGCGGTACGGGGGTGGCGTTCAGCCGCTCCCCCACCACGGGCGCGCCCGTCCCTTACGGCGATCTCCTCATAGGCCACCAGGGCGACGATGTGGTGTCCGGCCGTACTCCGACCCGGCCGCTGGGCGAACTCGCCGACCGGGAGCCGGGGGTGTGGGCGGGGCTGCTGGCCGCCCTGGACCGGCTGGAGGAGCACTATCGCGACGCCTGTTCCGTGGAGTTCACCTACGAGTCGGGGGTGCTGCGGCTGCTCCAGGCACGGCCCGGGGGGTTCGCCGGGCGGGCCGCCGTCGCCGTCGCCGTCGATCTCGCCGAAGCGGGGGTGATCGACCGGGCCGAGGCGGTCCTGCGGATATCCCCCGGCGCGCTGCGGGACGTCCGGACGCCCAGGATCGTCCTGCCCGCACCGGATGAAGTCCTCACCCGTGGTCTTGGCGCTTCGCCCGGGGTCGCGGTGGGACGGCTGGCGACCTCCGCCGAGAGCGCCGTACGGCTGGCGGCACAGGGGCCCGTCGTCCTTGTACGCCCCGAGACATCACCGGCGGATCTGTCCGGCCTCGCCGTC
Source organism: Streptomyces sp. NPDC059248 (assembly GCF_042753905.1). Lineage (NCBI taxonomy): Bacteria > Bacillati > Actinomycetota > Actinomycetes > Kitasatosporales > Streptomycetaceae > Streptomyces > Streptomyces sp. NPDC059248. The sequence goes on from NZ_JBHYZV010000013.1 coordinate 10,134, forward strand.
GCCGCGGGGGTCGTCACCGCCCGGGGCGGCACGGCCAGTCACGCGGCGGTGGTGGCCAGGTCCCTGGGGCGGGCCGCGGTCGTGGGTGCCGCACGGCTGACGGTGGACGCGTCGGGCGCGCGGGTGGTGACGGCCGGCCGGGTCCTGTCCGAGGGCACGCTGATCGCGCTGGACGGGACCGGCGGCGAGGTCGTCCTGGGCCGCCCTCGGGTCGAGACGGCCGCCGCGGATCCGCGTCTGGAACGGCTGCTGCGATGGGCCGACGGCTTCGCCGGCGGGGACGGAGAGGGGGACCGTACCGGGGATGGCGCCCGGGGCCGTACCGAAGCCGAACGGCTGTCCGCCGCCCGGGCCGTGCTGCGGGGCACCGGCTGACCGGCCGGGGGCCCGGCGCACGAGGCACCGGGCCCGGGCCCTCGGGGGACCGTCACCGCCGGGGCGGCCGGGTCACGCGAGGCGCGTGGTAGCGGAGGAGCGTCAGAGGGTCGACTTGAACAGCAGCCGGTTGGGGGTGCCGCTGACGTTGCCCCGGATCGCATTGGCGGTGCTGTTGTTGATGATCCAGTTGTTGACCGTGGGGCTGGACGCCTCGCCGTACGCGCCCTTGTAGAGCGCGGCGACACCCGCGACGTGCGGGGCGGCCATCGACGTACCGCTCATGCTGGTGGTGCCGCCGCCCATTCGGGTGGAGACGACGCCGACACCGGGACCGTAGAGGTCCGTGCAGTTGCCGAAGTTGCTGAAGCTCGCCTTGTTGTCGTTGGAGTCGGAGGCGGCGATGGACAGGGCGCCGGGGGCGCTGGCCGGGGAGTAGTTGCAGGCGTTCTGGTTGTTGTTGCCCGCCGCGACGGTGGTGTGGACGCCGGAGTTGGCGAGGGCCGTGGCGGCGTTGTTGAGGGCGGCCGAGTAGCCGCCGCCGAGGGACGCGTTGGCGACGGCGGGCTTGGCGGCGTTCTGCCGGACCCAGTCGAAACCGGCGATGATCGCGGAGAAGGAGCCCGAGCCCTGACAGTTGAGGACCTTCACACCGCGCAGCTGGACGCCCTTGGCGACACCGTAGGTGGCACCGCCGACGGTGCCCGCGACATGGGTGCCGTGGCCGTTGCAGTCCTGGCCGTTGCCGCCGAAGGCGTCGAAGACGTTGCGGGCCCGGTTCCCGAAGTCGGGGTGGGCGGTGTAGATGCCGGAGTCGATGATGTACGCGGTGACCCCGGCGCCGGTGCCGTTGTACGTGTAGGTGGTGTTGCGGCCGCTGCGCTGGTCTATTCGGTCGAGGCCCCAGGGCGCGTTGTTCTGGGTCGCGACGGAGACGACCTTCTGGTCCTCCTCGATGGAGGCGATCCGCGAGTCGGCGCGCAGGGCGGCCAGTTCGCCGGAGCTGAGGGACGCGGAGAAGCCGTTGATGACCTCGTCGTAGACGTAGTCGGTTCTGATGGACTTCGCGTCGGCGACGGCGGCGGCGTCCGCCCCGGCCTTGACGGTGACGATGTACTGGCCCTTGATCTCCGTGGCCGTGGGCGCCTGGGCGACCGAGACCAGAGGCGTGGGGTCCGGTGCGGGTGCGGCGGTGCCGGTGCCCGGCAGCAGGGCGATGGGGAGGGCGAGACCGAGGGTTCCGGCGGCAAGAACGCCGATGTGGGGAGAGCGCATGGAGGGCTGACACCTTTCGTCGTCCGGCCGCGGGGGTATCGAACGGCCGGTGTGTGGGGGAACGCGCCCGGGCCGCGGAGTACGGGATGGGGAATGCGGGGTACATCCCGGGACCGACGACGGACGGGGCGCGGAAGGTGGGGCAGCTCGCCGCACGGGGCGGCGGAGGGTGGTGGTGCGCGTGGGACACACAGCGGGGGGTGGGGAGCGGACGGCGACGAGGACCGTCCGGAAGTCCGGTCCGCCCCCTACCTCGTGAGGGGGCGTCGAACAGCTGTCGGCACGGTGGACCCCAGCGGGATCGCCGCTTTCCGGGACTCCGTGTCCGCTGTGCGTGCGACAACTTACCGGCTCGGCCCTGACTACACCATGGTTGAAATGAGCATGACCGTTGGGCATACTGGCGCCCCGCGCGGGCGCGGAAAGCAGGGCCGGAGAGCTCTGCTCATGGATTCGAATCCGCCATCATTCGGGACCTTTTGACGTTGCGTCAGTTCACGACGTCGACCTTCCGGTAGTCACACGGGGCGCGGTACGGCGCCGGCGCGACGACCGGCATGAGGACCGGCACGACGACAGGCACGACGCCTGCGGCGCCGACCTCCGGACGCAGTACGGGCGAGTAACACCGAGGCGGGCGGGGCTCCCGGGGCGGGCGGGTCAGGGGTGCCGTCCCACTCCCGCACAGACGGAATTTGCTGGTGTAGACCTCTTGTCCGCCCTCGGGGCCGTCGCTACGTTGCTGCTCGCCACCGTCGACCGGGTGGCATCCGTACCGAAGGTCCCGTTCGTCTCCGTCACCCCCCTCTCCTTTCCCAAGGGAGTCATCCGTGTTAAGACGCACCGGAATCGTTCTCGGCACCGCCCTGGCAGCGGCGGCGCTCTCCCTCGGCACCGTCCCTGCCGCCTCGGCCGCCCCCGCCGACGCCGGGACCCCCGCCACCACCGCGCCCACCGGGGCAGGCACGACCGCGGCGGTCCCCTGGCCGTGGCGGATCCACGGCACCTATCCGACCCTGGAGTCGTGCCAGGCCGCGGGCGTGGCCCGCGAGCCCATGTGGGGCAAGGTCTGGTGGTGCAGCCAGAACGGCTCGGGCTACTTCGACCTGTGGGGCCACGCCTGACGAACGGCACCGGAGCCCGCGGACCACCACCCACCCGTGCCGCACTCCCCCGGGCCCCCGCCCCGGGGGAGTCTTCGCCGGCGCCCCCCTGGGGCGGGGTCCCGGTACGGTGCTCGGAGGAACCCCCTCCACCACGGCGTCCGGAAGTTGTATATTCCGGAAATGTTCGTGCACTCCATCGCCCAGTCGATCGTCGACGACGTCGTGACCCGGCTCGGGGTCAGGGTGAACATCATGGACGAGCACGGGGCGATCATCGCCAGCAGCGACCGCTCGCGCGTGGGGACCGTACACGAGGGTGCCGTACGGGTGCTGCGCACCGGCGCGCCCCTGTCGCTGACCCGCGAGGCGGCGCGGAACCTCGGAGGGACCCAGGCGGGCGTCAATCTGCCGCTGCGGGTGGACGGCCGGATCACGGGAGTGGTCGGGGTCCGCGGCGAGCCGGACGAGGTCGGTGAGATCGCCCGGGCGGTCGCCCGGCTCGCCGAGCTGATGATGATGCGGGAGACCTTCGCGGGCGAGGTGGGCTGGCGCCACCAGGTACGGCGGCAGACGGTCGGCGATCTGCTGGCCGGACGGCTGACCGAGGAGGGCTGGCGGCAGGGACAGCAGCTCGGCGGCTGCCGGGTCCAGGCCCCGTTCGCACTCTTCGCCGTCCGCGGCGGCGGCCTGACGGCGCACGGCGAGCCGCGCGAGCCGTACCGGCTGCTGGAGGCCGACGAGCGTTCGGCCCTGATCGTCCCCGACGGGACGGGGACGGTATGGATCGTGAGCGGCGGCAGCGACGCGGTCGCCCTGCGCTACCGGCTGGCCCGGCTCTGCGAGTCGGATCCGGCCGCCGGGGTCCTCGACGCGGGCCGGACCGAGGACTTCGCCACCCTGCTGGAGCGTGCCGAACGCGCCCGCCTCGCCCTGCGGCGACCGCTCACCGGCGAGGTACAGCTGGCCGATCTCGAACTGGTGGTCCTGCTCGGCAGGCTCGACGAGGACGTCAGAACGGCCGCCGCCGGTCGCGTACTCGGCCCCCTCTCCGCCGAGCTCCGCCGCACCCTTCGGGTGTACTTCGACCACAACCGCGGTATCTCCGACTCCGCCGACCGGCTGCGGGTGCACCGCAACACGCTCGCGTACCGCCTGGGCAGGATCGCCGAGCTGACCGGCCGGGATCCCCGGGTCTTCCAGGACGCCGTCGTCCTCCAGGCGGCGCTGTATCTGGACGACCCCGCGTAGCCCGCCCGTCACCGGCGGCGCCGCGCTCCCCACCGGCTTCCGCGAACGTTTATGCACGGTGCATAAAAACACCCGGCGAACGGCGGGGAAAATCCGTTCACCGGGCCAGTACGCGGACGTACCCGCAGTGCCTAGAGTGCCGTCACGGCTCATCGAAGGGCCGGAATCTCCCCATTTTCTGCGGAAGGCTTCTTTTGTGCGTGTGGTGCTCGCTCCCGATTCCTTCAAAGGCAGTCTGACCGCGGCGGAGGTGTGCGCGGCGCTGGAGGCCGGGGTCCTGCGTGCCGTACCCGGTGCCGAAGTCGTACGGATACCCATGGCGGACGGCGGCGAGGGCACCCTGGACTGCGTCGGCGCCGCGACCGGCGGCAAGGAGGTCCTGCTCGACGTCGAGGACCCCCTCGGGGCGCCCACCACGGCCCGCTATCTGCTGGACACCGACCGTGCCGCCGCCGTGGTCGAACTCGCCGCCGCCTCCGGACTGCCCCTGGTCGACCCCGCGCGGCGCGATCCGCTGCGCGCCGACACCACCGGCACCGGGCGGCTGGTCGCCGACGCGATCCGGCGCGGCGCCCGCTCGGTCCTGGTCTGTGTCGGCGGCAGCGCCAGTACCGACGGCGGTACGGGGCTGCTCCGCGCCCTCGGATTCCGCTTCCTCAGCCGCTCGGGCGCCGAACTGCCCCCCGGCGGCGGCGCGCTCGCCGAACTCGACCGGATCGACACCGGTGGCGTCCCGGCGAATGTCCGTCGTACCCGGTTCCGGATCGCCTGCGATGTGACCAACCCGCTGATCGGCCCCCGCGGCGCGGCGGCGGTCTTCGGGCCGCAGAAGGGCGCCGGACCCGCCGAGGTCCGCACCCTCGAACACGGGCTGACCCGGCTGGCGGACGTACTCGCCGAACACACGGGGGTCGCCGTCCACGACGTACCGGGCGCCGGGGCCGCCGGCGGTACCTGCGGCGGCATGCTCGCGCTCCTGGGCGCCGAGGCCCTGCCCGGCTGCGAACTCGTGGCGGACGCCGTCGGGCTGCCCGCCGCACTCGACGGGGCCGATCTGGTCCTCACCGGCGAGGGCCGAATCGACGACCAGAGCGCCGGGGGCAAGGTCGTCTCCCTCGTCGCCCGGCTCGCCGCCGGTCGCGGTATCCCCGCCGTGGCCCTGGCCGGCCAGGTCGTACCGCCCCTGACCGATCTGCACGCCCTCGGTCTGACCGCGGCGTTCAGTATCGCCGACGGCCCCCGCGCGCTCGCCGACATGAGCGAGTCGGCATCCGGGCTGCTGGCCGCGGCCGCCGAGCAGGCGGTCCGGCTGCGTACGGCCTGACCCCGCACGGCGACCGCCCGGCCCGCGGGCCCGTACGACCCCGGAGTCGTCACCCCGCCGCGTGAGCGACGCCGTCCCACGGGAAAGCCGCCGTCCCGCAGGCAAACCCCGTCCCGCGTACGAACCGCCGTCCCGCGGCGACCGTCGCTCCGTCCTTTCCGCACCGTCCCCAGGTAGGAGTCCCATGAGCCACACCGGCCCCGCCCTGCTCGCCGCCCTGGCGGCCAGCATCGGGTTGATCATCGTCCTGTGCGGACGGTTCCGTCTGCATCCCTTCCTCGCCATCGTGCTGTCGACCTATGCGTTCGGGCTGCTGGCCATGGGCATCGGCGCCGTATCGGGCGCCGACCGGAAGTTCGTGGACAACCTCGCGGGAACGATCGCCGAGGGCTTCGGGTCCATCCTGGCGAGTATCGGCCTCGTCATCCTCTTCGGCACCGTCATCGGCAAGGTGCTGGAACGGACGGGAGCGGCCGTCACCCTCGCCGAGGGCGTCCTCAAAGTCGTCGGCAAACGCCATCCGGCCCTCGCCATGTCCCTGATGGGCTGGGTGGTCTCGGTACCGGTGTTCTGCGACTCGGGGTATGTGGTGCTCTCCCCGCTCCAGCGGTCCATCGCCCGCAAGACCGGGAAGAACCCCGTCGTCCTCGGTACGGCGCTGGCCACCGGGCTCTACGCGTCGCACACCTTCGTCCCGCCGACCCCCGGGCCGATCGCCGCCGCGGGCAATGTCGGGATCGGTTCGGACGGGCTGATCTGGGTCATCCTCTTCAGTATCCCCGTCTCCCTGGTCGCCGCGGGCGCCGGTCTCGTCTGGGCGCTGCGCCGCACCAACGATCTGGAGAGCAAGCTGCCCGACGCCCGGCAGACGTTCGAGGAGTACAAGTCGCAGTTCGAGCGGCTGCCGACCATGGGCCGGGCGCTGGCGCCGATCATCGTGCCCATCGTCCTGATGGCGATCGGTTCCGTGGCCGCCTTCCCGTCCGGCGGGGGCACCCTGGTCGACGGCGTGTTCGGCGCCTTCCTCACCGATCTGGGCAACCCGGTGAACGCGCTGCTCATCGGCGTGCTGCTGGCGCTGGGCCTGCTGCCGCCGCGCCGGGACGCCAAGGCCCTGACCACCTGGGTCGCCGAAGGGCTGGTGGACGCGGCGCCGATTCTGGTGATCACCGGTGCGGGCGGCGCCTTCGGCGCGGTCATCAAGGGGACCCCGATAGCCGACTACATCGCGTCCCTCATCGGCGACGGCTCCTCCGTCAGCGGGGTGACGGCGCTGCTGGTCCTGTTCGGGCTCGCCGCACTGCTGAAGACCGCACAGGGCAGCAGTACCGCCGCCCTGATCATCACCTCCACCCTCGCCCAGCCGCTGCTGCCCGCCCTCGGGCTGGACGGCATGATGGGGTCCGTGCCGATCGGCCAGGTGATGGCGGTTCTCGCCATCGGCGCCGGTGCCATGGTCGTCAGCCATGTCAACGACTCTTATTTCTGGGTGGTCTCGCAGTTCTCCGGGATGGATGTGAAGACGGCCTACCGTGCCCAGACGGCGGCAACCCTCGTCCAGGGGCTCACGGCCCTGGCGTTCGTCCTGGTCCTCGGCGCCGTATTCCTGTGACGGTACGTCAGTAACCACACGGGCGGCGGTCGGTGATCCCACCGGCCGCCGTCGGCCGTTCCCGGGGCCGGCGCGGCCCCGACCGGCGGACGGGGTGCGCGACGAGGTCCGGAGGGCACCGCTCAGGTGCCGAAGGTGCCGGAGGAACCGAAGGAGCCGAAGGAACCGAAGGAACCGGAGGAACCGAAGGAACCGGAGGAACCGAAGGAACCGGAGGAACCGAAGTAGCCGGACAGCCGGTCCAGCAGCTCGGGGGCGGACGGCGGGCTGATCCGGGCCGCCAGATAGCCGTCGGGGCGGATCAGGAACGCCGTCGGCTTCCGCGCGCCGTACTGCCGCGCGAACTCGCCCCGGGTGTCGCGGAGCACCGGCAGCCGGGTCCCGGGCGCCGGGTCGCCGTCGGCGAGCACCAGGCAGATGTGGAGCAGCCCCCGGGACGCCGCCCGGGCCGCCCCGGCGGGCTCGGCCAGCGGGTCGCCGTCCGCGCCGACGCCGCTTTCGGGGTTCCCGTACAGGACGAGTACGTGGTCGCGCTCGCGCAGCAGGTCGTACAGCCGTAGCGGATAGGCCGCGATGTCCCGGGTCAGTCCGGCGCAGTCGGGTGCCCGGTCGCCCGGCTGGGGTCCGTCGCCGTCCGGGTCGGGCGGCCCGACGAGGGGGCTCCCCCGGTAGGAGACGAGGAGTTGGGCCTCGCGCAGGAGTACGGTCCGGGGGTCGTCGGGGTCGGCTCCGACGCCCTCGGTCGCATGCCGCACCGTACGTCCGACGACCTCTTCGCCGACGGGCCGCCGCTCGGTGTCGTAGCCGTCCACCAGCCCGGCCGGGGCGGCGCCTTCGAGCGCCATGGCGATCTTCCAGGCCAGGTCGACGGCGTCCTGGATCCCGGTGTTCATGCCCTGCGCGCCGGTCGGCGGATGGATGTGCGCGGCGTCGCCCGCGACGAGGACCCGGCCGTCGCCGTAGCGGTCGACGATCCGGTGGCTGATGCGGAAGACGGAGGACCAGCGGGCGGCGGAGGCCGTCACGGGCCGTGGGGAGAGCCGGTCGAGGACCCGCTGGACGTCGTCGAGTCCGGGCCCTGTGCCGCCGTCGAGGCCGTGGGCCACTCCGTCGCCCCCCTCCGGCCCCCGGCGCCCGGCGAGTTCGGGCGGCGCCACCATGGACACCCGGTAGCGCCCGGGGCCGGGCAGTGGAACACACACCAGGAGGTCGTCGGTACCGTCCGCGCCCGCCCGGCTCGCGCGCACCGCGTAGCCGGGCGGCAGATCCCAGTCGAGGACCACATCGGCCAGCATGTACGCGGCCGGGAACGCCCCGCCATCGAATCCGAGTCCGAGCGCTTTGCGTACGGTGCTGTGCGCGCCGTCGCACCCCACCAGATAGCGGGTCCGCAGCTCTTCGTCCCGCCCGGACGGGCCGGTCAGCCGGCTGGTGACCCCCTGGCCGTCCTGGGTGAAGGAGACGAGTCCGACACCGCGTTCGACCCGGGTGCCGAAGCGGGCCAGATGGGCGGCGAGCACGCGCTCGGTCTCGTACTGCGGCAACGCGGCGAAGCCGTACGGCACCTCGGGCGGCAGCACCAGTTCGATCCTGGCCCGTTCGACGCCGTCGGCGTAGGTCAGCTGTCCGCGCAGCGGAACGGCCGCGTCCAGCATCTCCCGCACCATTCCCGCGCGGTCCCACATCTCCAGAGTGCGCGGCTGGATCCCGATCGCCTTGGCATAGGGCTGGGGTGTGGTGAGCCGGTCGACGATCCGGCAGGAGACACCGCGCCGCCGCAGCTCCCCGGCGGCGGTGAGCCCGACCGGACCCGCGCCGACGACGAGGACGTCCGGTCGATCGGCGCGTACCACGGGCGCCTCCAGATGACGGTCCCCCGCGGCCCCTCTCGTCCTTCCATGGTCGTCCTCCGGCCCGCTTCCGGCCACCGCTGTGGACACCGTCAAGGGACCCACGGGCGGGTCCCGGCGCTATGGCAGACTCACGCCCATGCGGCCGGATCTCGACCTTCTGCGGAACCTGATCGACACGACGCCGGATATCGTGCCCCGGCCCGGATCGGGGAAGTCGCCGTCCGCCGTGCGGGCGGCGGAGTCGGTCGTCGGCCCGCTGTCGCCGTCGTACCGCTGGTGGCTGACGGTGTACGGCGAGGGGAGCGTCGCCCGGCAGGAGATCGCCACCGTGGGCCCGCTCCACCACATCGCCGCCGAGGACGTCACCGACGGCTGGTCCGGCGGCGACCGGCTCCGCTTCCACCAGGACGGCGACTGCGGTGACACCTACGCCTTCGCGCTCGACGCCGCCGGACCGGACGGCGAGCATCCGGTGGTCCGCCGGGACCCCTTCACCGGGGACGAGGAGCCGTTCGCCGACTCCTTCGCCGGATTCCTGACGGTACGGACGGCTCTGCTCGGCGGGCTCCGGGAGGGGCCGAACCCGACCGTGGCCCGGTTGTGGCGGGCTACACCGGGCGTCGCTCTGCCCGGCGGCGCCACGGTCTACGGCCCGCGGGCGCTGCGCGCGCGGAACGACGCCCACGAGGTGGCGGCCCGCGCGCCGCACTGGGTGCTCGTCGGCGACGACGGGGCGGGCCGGGGGCTGTTCATGCGGCGGCACGGCCGGGACCGTACCGCCGTCCACCGGCTCGGGCTCGACGCCTTCCGTACCGTCGACGGGGACATCGGCGCCGTCGGCGAGCACCTCACCGACGATCTGCTCGGCTGGATCGCCGGCGCGCGGGCCGGGACGGACACCGCGCCGGCGGGCCGGGCGGGCGGACCGGCCGCCCCGCCGGGCCGGGGGTGCTCAGCCCGCGAACCGCGCCATCCACGCCTCCACATCGGCCGCGGACCGCGGCAGCCCCGCCGACAGATTCTCGTTGCCGTCCTCGGTGACCAGCAGATCGTCCTCGATCCGGACGCCGATGCCGCGCCACTCCCCGGGGACGGTGAGGTCGTCCGGCTGGAAGTACAGACCCGGTTCGACGGTGAGGACCATGCCGGGCTCCAGGACCGCGTCGACGTACTCCTCGTTCCTGGCCTGCGCGCAGTCGTGGACGTCGAGGCCGAGCATATGGCCGGTTCCGGCCATGGTGAAGCGGCGCTGGAGCCCGAGCGCGTACGCCCGGTCCGCCGGGCCCTCGATGAATCCCCACTCCACCAGCCGCTCCGCCAGGTACCGCTGGGACGCCTCGTGGAAGTCGCGGTAGGCCGCGCCCGGCTTCACGGCGGCCATTCCGGCTTCCTGCGCCTCGTACACCGCGTCGTACACCCGGCGCTGTACGGGGGTGAAGGTGCCGCTGATCGGGAAGGTCCGGGTCACATCGGCGGTGTAGAGGGTGTGCGTCTCCACTCCGGCGTCGAGGAGCAGCAGGTCACCGGGGCGTACCGGGCCGTCGTTGTCCGTCCAGTGCATGATCGTGGCGTGGTCGCCGGCGGCGCAGATCGAGCCGTAGCCGACGGAGTTGCCTTCGAGGCGCGCGCGGCGGAAGAAGGTGCCCTCGATCCACCGCTCGGAGGACGCGACCGCGCCGGACAGCTCGCCGATCGCGTCGGTGAAGCCGCGGACGGTGGAGTCCACGGCCTTGCGGAGTTCACCGATCTCCCACGCGTCCTTGACGGCGCGCAGACCGCTCAGCGCCTCCTCCAGCTCGGCGTCGCGCTCCTCGTCGGTGCTGACGGCGGCTTCCAGGGACGGGTCGACGCCGCGGACGATCCGGGTCGGCGCGCCGGATCCGGCGGCGAGGTCGTCGACGGCCGTACGGACGTCGCGGCAGGGCAGCCCGAGTACGGTCTCCGCCTCGGCGAGCGACCGGCGGCGGCCCATCCACAGCTCCGCCGTGGGGCCGGTCCAGAACTCGTCGTCGTTCCGGCTGTCGCGCGGCAGCTGATAGCAGTAGGCGTCGTGGCCGCCGTCCGCGCGGGGTTCGAGGACGAGGGCGCCGTCCCGGGCCCGGTCGCCGGTCATATGGACATAGCCCGAGTACGGCCGGAACGGGTAGGTGTCGTCGTTGGAGCGGACCTTCAGGCCCCCCGAGGGGACGATCAGGCGCTCGCCCGGGAAGCGCGCGGAGAGCGCGGCACGGCGGCGGGCGGCGTACGGCGCCTGCTCACCGGGCGCCAGATCGTGCCGCTCTGTGTCCGCCCAGCCCGTCCGCATCAGGGCGGACAGCTCGGGGGAGATCCCTGAGTAGAGACCGTTCTTCCGGCCTTTCGCCATGTCGTACACCCTTTCCTGGTGGATTTGTCACCGGAGGCGCCGGCCGCCGGTGCGGCTCTTCCGCCGACCGGGCGACCGCGGTCGCCGGCACGCGGACGGTATCCCGCGCCGCGCCGCCGGAGTGCCCGGGAGTGCCAATGGCACCGATCGGCCACCGGTCCGCCGCGACCACCGACAATGGGTCCATGACGAACGCGAGACTCGGCGACGCGCTGCGGCTGCTGGGGCTGGACCGCGCGGCGGCCGGGGTCTATCTGACGCTCCTCGAACTGGCTCCCGCCCCGCTGTCCGAGATCACGGCGGCGTCCGGGGTCGACCCGGCGGAGTTCCCCGCGGCGTACGGCACCCTGGTGGACGCCGGTCTGGCCGGCGCGCCGGGCGAGGGCGGCGGCGTGGTCGCGCCCGTACCGCCCGCCGCGGGTCTGGAGATCCTCGCCCGGCACCGGGCGGCCGAGGTCGAGGAGTCGCGGATCGCCGTATCGGGCGCGTTCGACTCGTTCCGGCGGCAGCGGCTCGCCGCGTACGACGACGATCTGGTGGAGGTCGTCACCGGCGACGCCATCGGCCCGAGGATCCGGCGGGCGTGGGCGAGCGCCCGCGAGCAGATCCGGCAGTTCGAGTCGCCGCCCTACTTCCCCCTCGCCGACGCCACCCACGACGCGCTCGCCACCCTCGCCCGCGGGGTGACCCAGCGGGTCGTGTACTCACGGGAGTCGCTGGAGCAGCCGGGCCGGCTGCGGGAGGTGATCGAGCCGTGTGTGAACGCGGGCGAGCAGGCCAGGGTGCTCCCGTCGGTCCCGGTGAAGCTGGTGATCATCGATGACGCGTACGCCCTGGTCTCGTTGTCGATCGAGGAGGCGGACGTCCACAACACCATGCTGGTCGTCCAGCCGTGCGGGTTGTTCTCGGCGCTCGTCGCCCTGTTCGAGCAGTCGTGGCGCAACGCCGTCCCGTTCCAGGGCCGCACCACCCTCCCGGGCGGCCTCCCGCCCGCCGACCGGCGGCTGCTGTGGCTGCTCGCGGGCGGCGCGAGCGACGAGGTCATCGCCCGGGAGCTGGGCGTCAGCCGCCGTACGCTCTTCCGGCGCCTCCAGACCCTGATGGCCCGGCTGGGCGCGGCGAACCGGTTCCAGATGGCGTTGCAGGCCCAGCGGCAGGGGTGGCTGTGAGATCGCCCCCGCCCCCGGGTCAGATCGCGCGCAGTGCCTCCACCGCGAGGCGGGCCGTTGTGCCGATGGCCGCGTCGGCGGCGGGCTGACGCGCGGCGCGGCGGGCGGCGCGGGTGAACACGGCCACCGCGTACCGGCCGCCGTCGGGGTACTCCACCACGCCGACCTCGTGCCGCAGGGTGGGCAGCGTTCCCGTCTTGCCGCAGACTCGGACGTCGTCGTACGGGAATCCGCTGGTGAGCCGGTGCGGCCAGACCTGGAGTCCGAGGATGTCGCGCAGTTCGCGGGCGCGGGCGGGCGAGCACGCCTCGTCGCGCCAGACGGCGGCGAGCAGCCGGGTCATCTCCCGGGGGGTGCTGCGGTTGGCGCGGGCCGGGTCGAGGACCCGCAGCCGGGCGAGGGTCGCCGGGTCGGAGGTCAGCCGGGCGGGGTCGCCGCCGGAGTCCTCGTCGATGGCGGCGATGAGGTCGCGCATGGTCAGTACGGCCACGGTACGGCGCAGTCCGAGGTCGTCCATGGCGGTGTTGATCCCGTCGAGTCCGACCCGGTCGATCAGCAGATCGGCGGCCGCGTTGTCGCTGACGGTGAGGGCCATGGCCAGCAGATCGCGGACGGACATCCGGACCGGGCCGCGCAGCATCGAAAGACCGGTGGGGCCGGGCGTCCGGTCGGCGGGGTCGGACTCCACCTGTGCGTCGGGGTCGAGACGCCCGTCGTCGGCGAACCGCTGGACGGTGACGGCGAGACAGAGTTTGTGGACGCTGGCGGTGCTCACCAGGGTGTCGGCGGCCACCGCGACCTCCGCGCCGGTCGTGAGGTCGAGGGCGTGCAGCCAGCCGGTGACCCCCGCGTCGGCGAAGACGGACCGGATCCGGGACCGTACGCCTCCCGGCCCGCCGGAACCCCGCCCCGTCGCACCTACCGCACCCGTCTCCCGCTCCCGCGCGCTCATACTGTGTATCCGTACGCCGGGCGGGCCACGGCGGTCCGCCGGGCCGCGGCCGTCTCCATCACCGGGGTCATTCCTCCTTCGTCGGTGAGCACGCGCTCCGTCACCTCGGCGAAGAGCCGTACCGCCGGGTCGTCACCGCGCCCGCGCGACCAGGCCGCGGATACCTGTTCAAGGAGCGGATCGCCCTCCAGAGGGTGCCACGCGGTGCCCGGCGGGCGTTTGCGGTCGCGGGTGGCGAAGGTCAGCGCCGTCCCGGACATCACCAGGCCGTCCACGAACTCGGGGTCCTGCCCGGCCAGGACCGAGCCGGGCTCGAAGCCGTGCCGGCGGCAGACCGAGAGGATCTCCTCGTGCAGGGCGGGCGCGACTGGGCGGGGGAAGAGGACGAGATCGAGCCCGCCGAGCGACGCCAGCCGGACCGGGGGGTTTTCTCCGTTACCACCGTCACCACCGTTACCGCCCTCGCCGGCGTCGCCTCCGCCGATCGCGTCGGCGCCCGGCAGCAGCACTCCGTACGGGCGGCACAGCACCTCACCGAGGCCGAGCCCGGCCACGTCCACGGGATGTCTCAGCACGCCCACGTCGAGGGTCCCGGCGCGCAGTTCGGCGAGCTGGACCGCCGGGCCCAGCTCACGCAGGGCGAGCCGGACACCCGGGGAGCCCGCACGGAAGCCGCCGACCAGGGCCGCGACGACGGCGCCGCCCAGTTCGGGGGGTACCGCGGCGCGCAGCACCCCGGCCGATCCGGCGCGTACCCGGGCGGCGACTCCGAGCAGGGCGTCCGCCTGCTCCACCAGCGGCCGGGCCTCGGCGAGCAGCAGCCGACCGCCCTCGGTGAGGTCGACCTGTCGTCCACTGCGGTCGAAAAGGCGCACACCGAGCTCCCGCTCCAGCCGCTGGATGCGCTGCGACAGCGACGGCTGGGCCATTCCGAGCCGGCCCGCCGCCCGTCCGAAGTGTCTTTCTTCTGTAACGACGATGAAGTACCGGACATGCTTGACCAGGTCCACGACCAGCAATCATAGTCATTCGATTATCGGGTCCGACCGGATAGGGCTCTTGGATCGCCGGGGCGTTCGCCTGCTGGTGTGGAGGCATGTCCGAGACTTTCGAACCCCACGGGAACACGCACCACGGGGATACGCAGCATGACCATCACGGCGCCCGGAGGGCATCACCCCGGCGTCGGCGCCGACTCCTGCCCGCCACCGTCGCGCTGGTCCTCCTCGGCGGCGGCGCAGCGGCCTGGGCCCTGTTCGGCCGGGACGAGGACCCGAAGCCCGACGAACGGGCCGCCGCCGTCGACGGTTTCCTCGACGCGTGGGCGAACGGCGACGCCGCGGCGGCCGGCCGGATGACCGACGCCCCGGCCGCGGCCACGGCCCGGCTGACGAGGCTCGCCGAGGATCTGCCGGCCCGGGACGTCTCCTTCGACCGGGGCGAGCGCACCGGTGAGGCCGTCCATCCGTTCCGCGCCACCTTCCGGCTGAAGGGCGGCAGCACCTGGACGTACGACTCGTCGGCGCCCGTGGTCCGGAAGGACGGCCGCTGGGTGGTCCGCTGGAGCCCGGCGGTGCTCCACCCCCGGCTCACCGACGGCAGCACCCTCGCCCTGCGCCCCGACACCGGCAACCGGGCGGATGTCCTGGCCGCCGACGGCACCCCGCTGAACGGCCTCGCCCCGGCGCTGGTGGGCAGCCCCGGCCGAAGCGGGCTCCAGTACCGCTACGACAAGCGGCTCGGCGGGAAGTCCGCGGACTCGGTGGCCGTCGTCGGCACCAGCAGCGGCCGTACGCTCGCCACGCTGCACACGGCCGACGGCGAGCGCGGCGACCCGGTCCGTACGACCCTCGATCCCGCCGTCCAGCGGTCCGCCGAGGCCGCGTTGCGCGGGCTGGCGAAGAACGCGGCGATCGTCGCCGTCCGGCCGAGCACCGGGGAGGTCCTCGCCGCCGCCGACAATCCGCCCACAGGTACGAACCGTTCCCTGCGCGGACGGTATCCGGCGGGCTCCGACTTCAAGGTGGTCACCGCCGCCGCGCTGATCGGGAAGGGGGTACGGTCCGGGACGCCGGTGCCCTGTCCCCGGTACGAGCACGTCGACGGCCAGCGGTTCGAGAACCAGGGCCTGTTCACCCTGCCCGCGGGTTCGACCTTCCGGGAGGGCTTCGCCCGCTCCTGCAATACCGGCATCATCGGCCTGCGCGACCGGCTGGCCGACGACGGTCTGGCCGAGGCCGCCGGATGGTTCGGCATCGGCCCGGAGTGGACCGTGGGCGCGACGACGTTCGACGGTTCGGTGCCCGCGAATACCAGCGACAACGACAAGGCCGCCGCGATGATCGGGCAGGGCCGGGTGGAGGCGAGTCCGCTGGTGATGGCCTCGGTCGCGGCGACTGTGAAGGACGGGACCTTCCGTCAGCCGGTCCTCGTGCCGGACGCGGTGAAGAACCGGGCGAAGGCCACGGCACCGCTGCCCCCGGGCACGGCGGCCGAATTGCGGTCCCTGATGCGGGCGGTGGTCACCGAGGGCTCCGGCGACGCGCTGCGCGGCCTGCCCGGCGAACCGGGCGCGAAGACCGGCACCGCCGAGTTCGGCACCGGGAAGCCGCCGCGTACCCATGCCTGGTTCATCGGATTCCAGGGTGATCTCGCTTTCGCGGTCCTGATCGAGGACGGCGGCTCGGGCGGCGCCGACGCGGGCCCGGTGGCCGCGTCGTTCCTCCGGGGGGTGGCGTCCGCCGGCTGAGGCGGGACCGCCGCTGTCAGTGGGCTCTGCGATGCTGCGCCCATGTCCTATCCAGGTTCCCGTACGACGACGACCACGGTATGGCTTCTCCCCGAAGACGAGGCCGTGGTGGGCGAGCGCATCGCCGAGGCGCTGCCGGAAGCGGCGTGGCTGTGCAGCCAGCCGGGTCCCGTGGGGCTGCACCAGGTGCATCTGCATCCGTCGGTGACCGAGGCGCTGATATGCGGCAGCGGGGTCCAGGCGCTGCTGCCGCTCCCGGCGGGGGCGGCGGCTCCGCCGGGTGTCGTGGCCGCGGACGGGGTTCCGACCGGTCACGGACCCGATCACGACCCCGATCACGGGTCCGGTCACGGGTCCGCCGCCGTCGTCCAGCTCCTGTGCGCGCGGCGCGTCCGGGAGGACGGCGAGGAGGTCTTCCGGGCGGGGCGGCTCGCGGTGCGATGGTCCGAGCCGGAGGCGGGACCCGCGACGCACCGGCTGCTGACCGAGCAGACCCGGCTGATCTGGCGGGCCTTGCGCTCGGCCACCCGCCCGGCCCATGTCGTCACCGCCGGCGGGCAACGCGTGTCAGGTCTGAGGATCGGCCCCGCCGCCCGTGATCTGGTGTCGGCCACGGGGATGGCGCTCGACCGGTGGGGCGGGCGTCTGCGGCTGGCCGACGGGGCCGGCGGCCGGAGCGTTCCGTCGCCCCCGGCACCCGGAACGTCTCCCGGGCTGACCTGATTCTCAGTCCCGCCGCAGCCCGGCCAGTTCGGTGTCGAGAGCCGTACGCACCAGCTCCCGCGCGTGCTCGACGCGGACTCCCCCGCTGAGCCAGCGCATGCTGAGGCCCTCGAGCAGGGCGGTGAGCCTTTCGGCCGCGGCGGCGAGGGACGCGGGGGACGCCAGCGGTTCGACCCGGCCCAGCAGGGCGGCGACCTCCTGGACCCAGACCAGGGTGGCCCGGGCGAGATCCTCGCGCAGCTCTTCCTCGAAGACGGCGCTGGCCCGCAGTTCGCCCCAGGCGGTGCTGTTCTCGCGCACCTCCACCTCGTCCTGGAGCTCCAGGAGCAGGGCCTCCTCCAGCTCTTCGCGGGGAGTGGGCGGCGGGGCGTCCGGGTCGCGCTCGGTGGTGTAGCGCTCGGCGCGGTCGTTGATGTACGCGAGGGTCCGGCGCAGCACCCCGGTGCGGTCCTTGAAGTGGTAGTAGATCAAGGCGGTGGAGACCCCCGCCTCCGCCGCCAGTTCCTCCACGCGCAGGCCCCGTACGCCGCGCCGGGCGATCACCCGGGCGGCCGCTTCGAGGATCTGAGTGCTGCGAGACGCCATGGCGGGCACTCTACCCGCGCACCGGCGCCGCGGTAACGCGGGAAGGTGGAAACACCATGGTCACCGGGGGTGCGGGCGGGGACGGCCGCCCGCACCGCGGCTCGGGCGCCGCGTTGTCAGGGTGACCGCTCGACTCCGTCCGGTCATCTTGTTTGACTGAAATTTCAGTCAGTGTCAGGCTGGGCGACACGAGGCGCGCCGTCGCGCCCGTACGCACCGGTCCCACGGCCCCGGTGCGCATCCTGGTCCCGGGCCCGTGCCGTCGGCCCGCCCCGACCGTCCCGCCCACCCCGGCACCCGGCCGGAGGCCGCTTTCCGGCCGCCCACGACAGGAGTCACCCGTGTCCATCCTCTCCCCCTCCCGGCGGACCGCCCTCCGCGTCATCGGCGGGCTCGGCACCCTGCTCGTGGGCTCGGCGGCCTGCGGTCCCGCACCGTCCGACGCCGCGTCCGCCACCTCCGCGGGCTCCGCCGCGCCCGCCTCGAAGACCGCGGGGCGCCGGCTGGGCGCCGAGTGGGAGAGCCACACCCGCACCTTTATGTCCTGGCCCGCCCTGACCTCGGTCTGGGCGGAGGACCTGCCCTATGTACGGGAGGACATCGCCCGGATCGCCCGGGAGATCGGGGAGTACGAGGCCGTCGTCATGATGGCCCGCCCCGACCAGGTGAAGGCGGCCCGGCGGGCCTGCGGCTCCCAGGTCGAGGTCATCCCGCTGGCCGTCGACGATCTGTGGGCCCGGGACACCGTCCCCGTCTTCGTCGAGGAGGGCGGCAAGGTCACCGGCGTCGACTTCAACTTCAACGGCTGGGGCGACAAGCAGGAGCACACCAACGACGCCCGTGTGGGCCGCGCCCTGCTCCCGAAGTACGGGATCCCCCGCGTCCAGGCACCGCTGATCTCGGAGGGCGGCTCCTTCGAGACCGACGGCGAGGGCACGCTCCTGATCACCGAGAGCTCGATCGTCAACGTCAACCGCAACCCCGGCAAGAGCCGCGACCGGATCGAGGCCGAACTCAAGAGCCTTCTCGGTATGGAGAAGGTGGTCTGGCTGGCCGGGGTGCGCGGCGAGGACATCACGGACGCCCATGTGGACAGTCTCGTACGCTTCACCGAGCCCGGTGTGGTGCTGCTGGACCGGGCCTTCCCCGGTACCCCGCCCGATTCCTGGTCCCGCTCCGCCGACCAGGCGGAGTCGGTGCTGTCGAAGGCGACCGACGCCCGCGGCCGGCGCTTCGAGATCGTCGAACTCCCCCAGCCCGATCTGCGGAAGATCTCGGGCGAAGGCGAGGACTTCCTGGCGTCGTACGCCAACTTCTACATCGCCAACGACTCCGTTTTCCTGCCGAAGTTCGGCGACCGGAAGGCCGACGACCGCGCCCGGGCCATCCTCCGGGAGCACTTCCCCGGCCGGGACGTCGTCCCGGTCAGGATCGACACGGTGGCCTCCGGCGGCGGTGGCATCCACTGCGCCACCCACGACCAGCCGGGCACCCCGGCACCGTAGCCCCCGAGGTTCCGCCCCCGAGGTCGCGCGGGGCGTTGGCGCGATCGTTCAAGACATCCCCCGCCCGCCGGACCTACCGTTCCCGTGAAGCGGAACGAAGGGGACGGACATGGAGGAGTACGCGAGCGCCAGACTGCTGGAACTCGTCCAGCGCGCGCTGGCCGCCGAGGGGGTCCGCGCCGTCGCGCCCGTGAGCGGCGGCGCGCTGCTGCCGCTCGCCGCGAAACGCCGGTTCATCGGCGAGATCGAACGCGAACACGGCCTGCTGCCCCTGCTGCGGGTCGGCTCGACGCTGTCGGCGGTCTCGTCCGATCCCGCCATCGCCGCCCTGCTGAAGGCCGTCGACCCGCACGACCTGTTCGAACGGTGGCGGCGGCTGGAGCGGTTCACCCACTCGCGCCACCGGGTGGTCGTCCGGGACCGGGGCCCGCGCCGTCTCGTCGCGGAACACACCGGACCGCCCGGGGCACCGCCGGGCACCGCCGAGGACGCCCTCGTCCTCGGGGTCCTGACGGCACTGCTGTCCCTGTGCGGGGCGCGGAACATCCGCGTCGCCGCGGGCGGCGCCGCTCCGGTCACCGTGTTCTCGGACGGCGCCTTCACGGCACCCCCGCCCGGGTCCGGCAGCGGGCTGTGGCGGTTCACCTGGTCGTCCGTCGCCCCGGCCCCCGGCACCGGCGCGGAGGACCGGAACCGGGGCGAAGCCGCCCGTACACGACGGCTCTTCGCCGCCGATCCCGCCCGGCGCTGGACCCTCGGCTGTCTCTCGGCCGAACTGGGGGTTCCGGCGCGGAGCCTCCAGCGACGGCTGGCGGGAGCGGGCGGCTTCAGCGGGCTGCTGGCGGCGGTCCGTTCCGAGGTCGCCGCCGAACTCCTCCTGAGCGGCGACCATCCGGTCGGCGTGATCGGCTTCGCCTGCGGCTACGCGGACCAGCCCCATTTCACCCGGCGGTTCGCCCAGCGGACCGCCATGACACCCGCGGTCTACCGCTCGGTGTTCCGGTCCCCGGCGCCCGGCGGGCGCGAGGGCCGCGCCGGCGGACCGGCGGAAAGGACACCATGATCCTCACCGGCAGAACGGTCCTCGTCACGGGCGCGACCCGGGGCATAGGCCGGGCCCTCACCCAACGGCTGACCGGGCTCGGCGCGTATGTCGTGGCCGTGGGCCGCGACCCCGGCGGGCTCGCGGACCTCACGGCCGAGTACGGCGACCGGGTGTCGGCCGAGGCCCTCGACCTGGCCGACCCCGACGCCGTCGACGCCTTCGCCGACGGGCTCCCCGACCGCCACCCCGGACTCTCCGTCGTGGTCAACAACGCCGGGGTACAGCACCTCGTCGACTTCCTGACCGCCGACCCGCGCGAGACCCGGCCGGTCCTCCGCCGCGAGCTGGCCGTCAATCTGGACGCGGTCATCACCCTCTCCACCGGACTCCTCCCCCACCTCAGGGAGCAGCCGTCGGCCGCCGTCGTCAACATCGGCAGCGGTCTGGCCTTCGCCCCCAAGCCCTCGGCACCCGTGTACTGCGCCGCCAAGGCGGCCGTCCATACCTTCACCCGGGCCCTGCGCTACCAGTGCGAGGACTCCGCGCCCCATATCCGGGTGGTGGATGTGATCCTGCCCCTGGTGGACACCGACATGACCGCGGCCCGCGGCCGGGGCAAGATCAGTCCCGCCGAGACCGCGCGGGCGGTGATCGACGGCATCCACCTCGACCGCACCGAGATCCGCGTCGGCAAGGCCAGAATGCTGCCCGCCCTGATGCGGATCGCGCCGTCCGTCGCGTACCGCGCACTGCGCCATGGCTGACGCCGCGCCCGCCGGGACCCGCGCGGGACGCGTCCTGACCCGGCTCGACCGCGCCGCCCACCGCCGCTGGTTCCTCCCGGCCCTCGCCGTCTTCCCGCTCGGCGACTACGCCGTACCGGTACTCCCCAACCAACTCCTGCTCATGGGGGTCTCGGCACTCCACCCCCGGCGGTGGCGGTCGGTCGCGCTGACCTTCGTCACCGCGTCCGCCGCGGGCGCGTTCCTGGTGGCGACGGCCGTGCAGGGGGCCGGACCCTGGCTGCTGGAGACGGTGGGCCCCCGGGTGGCCGACCCCGGTGAACTGCGCGAGGCGGGCGGGTTCGTGACCCGGTACGGCGCCGGAGCCGTCGCCGTACTCGCGCTGCTGCCGTGGACCCCCAGGGCGGCGGTCCTGGTCTGCGCCCTGGCGGGCATTCCGCCCTGGTCGATCGCCCTGGCCGTCCTCGCGGGGCGCCCCCTGCCGGTAGCGCTCCTCGCGGCCGCCGGCGCGACATCACCCCGGCTGCTGCGCCGGTCGCGCCGGCTCGACCGGGTACTCACGGAGGTTCGGGCCCGGCGGGCGGGTGCCGAGGCCTGACGCCTCATCAGGGGCCGCCGCCCAAGCGGCCCTCGCACGTCTGGAACCACCAACGGTCCGCGCCCTCCACCACCATGACGGAGCTGTATCACTCCCGTGGCGCCAAATTGGTTCGCCATGGCGCCATGCATGTGCCATGATGACACTGCAAGCGGCGCACCCCGGTCACACGGACCGGGGTCACGTGCGCCGGAGAGCGTCATCGGGGGGCCGGATCATGGGGACAGTACAGAGCCGACGAGAGGCCGGGCCGGGAACCCGCACCGCCTTCGCCCGCTTTGTGCTCTGCGGCGGCGGAGTGGGCCTGGCCTCCAGTTTCGCGGTGACCGCCGTCGCCGACTGGATCCCGTGGATCCTGGCGAACACCGTGATCTCCGTGGTCTCGACCCTGCTCGCCACCGAGCTGCACGCCCGTTTCACCTTCGGCGCCGGCGGGCGCGCGACCTGGCGCCAGCACACACAGTCGGCCGGTTCCGCGGTGGCGGCGTATCTGGCGACTTCCGCCGCCGTGCTCGCCCTCCACGAGATGGTGGCGACGCCCGGCGCCCTGCTCGAACAGATCGTCTACCTGTCCGCTTCGGCGGTCGCCGGGGTCGCCCGGTTCGCGGTACTGCGCCTCGTCGTCTTCGCCCGCGACCGCGCGCGGCCGGCCGCCGCCGTCCGTCCGGCGCCCGCCGCCGTGGCCGTGGCCCGTACGGCGGCACCGGTCGGCCCGGCCGCCCTCTGCCCCGCCGCCTGACCGTCCGGCGCCGCCGGACACCACGGCCCGCCCCCGAGCCCGGGGGCGGGCCGCCGACGGCTCAGCGCTGGGCCGGATCCGTGGCGATGACGCTGTACGGGTACGGAAGCGGCTGGTCGCCCGCCTCCGTGAGGAGGGCCGCGTCGGCCGGGTCGAGATCGACGTCGGCCGCGCCGAGGAGGTTCACCAGCTGGTCGACGGTGCGCGCGCCGATGATCGGAGCGGTGACCGTAGGCCGTCCGCCGAGCCAGGCCACGGCCACCTGCGCCGGGGTCAGACCGCTCCGCTCCGAGACCTCGAACAGGGCGTCCAGGACCCGCCAGGTCCGTTCGTCCTGGTACGCGCTCCACGACTCGCCCCAACCGAACTGCTCGGCGGTCTCGACCCGGCTGCCGGCCGGCGGCGCGGTGTCGCCGCGCCGGATCTTCCCACTGAGCCAGCCGCCCCGCAGCGGGCTCCACGGGATGACACCGAGCCCCTCGTGGCGCGCCACCTCGATCAGCTCCCACTCCGTGGAGCGGTCCAGCAGGTTGTACAGCGGCTGGAGGGTGGCGAACCGCTCCCAGCCGTGCAGCCGGCTGAGGTCGAGGGCCTTCTGGAGCTGCCAGCCGGTAAAGTTGCTGGCGCCCAGATAGCGGACCTTGCCCGACTTCACCAGGGTGTCCAGGGTGGCGAGGGTCTCCTCCAGCGGCGTCGCGGGGTCCCATGCGTGGACCTGGTACAGATCGATGTGGTCCGTGCCCAGCCTGCGCAGGCTGGCCTCCACTCCGGCGATCAGATGGTTGCGGCCCAGGCCCCGGTCGTTGGGGCTCTCACCGGTGCCGTACCGGACCTTGGTGGCGACCACCACGTCGTCGCGGCGGCGCTGCTTCAGCCATCGGCCGAGGATCTCCTCGGACGCGCCCGCCGAGTAGATGTCGGCGGTGTCGACGAAGTTGCCGCCCGCCTCGGCGAAGCGGTCGAGGACGGCGTGGGACTCCTGCTCGGTGCTCTCCCGCCCGAACGTCATGGCCCCCAGGCAGAGCTCACTGACCACCAGACCGGTTGATCCCAGGAAGCGTTGACGCATCGTCAGTCCTCTCGGCAGTACGGTTCGCGATACGGACCCGTGCGGTGGGGGCGGAGTGCGGCGAAACTGCCGACGGCGGCGTCCGGGACGACGGTCGCCACCCGGGCGCCGTGGCCCGACGGGCTCTCCCCCGGGGTCGCGAATCCGGTACGCGCACATCCGCGGGCGCATGCCGAAAGCGACCGGCACCCGGTCCTTCGGCCATCCTCACACGGAGGGGCGAGCCGCCCGAATGCTTTATTCACATCCGGATCGTCATGCTCCGTATGGTGGAGTCGACTTGGCAGCCCGACCGTCACGAGGCCACCCGGCCACCCGGCCGACCACGCCGAGCGCGTCCAGCAGTTCGTCGTAGCGGTCCAGGCAGCTCTCGGTGCCGTAGCGGTCCCGGGTCTCCCGGCCGCCCTCGGCCCGCCGCCCCGGCGGGAAGGCGGCCGCCTCCAGCAGGGCTCCGGCGAGGGCGGCGGCGTCCCCGGGCGGGAAGAGCCGCCCGAAGCCGGTACTGGTGACGGGTACCCGCATCCCGGGGGCGTCGCAGGCCACCGAAGGGACACCCGTCATCATCGCCTCCGTCTGCGAGATGCCGAACGACTCCTCGGCCACCGACGGCAGCGCGAACACGTCCAGCGACGCGTAGAACTCCGCCACCTGCGGATCGGCCAGAAAGCCGGTGAAGCGGATCCGCGGGTCCCCCGCCGAGCGTTCGCGCAGCGCGCCGACCACACTGCCGCCCGCGACCTTCGAGTAGTCGCCCGCGATCAGCAGCCTGGCCGTGGGGTCGCCGATGGCGCGGAAGGCGTCGACCAGGTGGTGCAGGCCCTTCTCGGGGGCGATCCGCCCGAGGAACCCGATATGCGGGCCCGGCCCGTCGCGGAAGGTCGCGGGCGCCGGTTCCCGGAAACGGCAGGGCGGGGCGATCACGGCCAGCCGGTCGCGCATCAGCGGCCAGTGGCGGGAGTGTTCGGCGTGGTCGGCGTTGTTGACGACGACGGCGGCGGACCGGCGCAGCGCGGTGGCCACGGAGGCGTCCACGACGGGGACCTGGAGTCCGGCGAGACGGCCGGGCGGCAGCCAGACGTCGTCGTGGTGGGTGGTGATCACGGGGGTACGGCCCGCCAGCAGGGCCAGCGGCCCCGCCTCCAGCATCGGCAGATGGATGTTGACGGCCCGGGAGGCGCGGGCGAGCCGGGCGGCCAGCGGCAGAAAGCCGGGGCTGAGCACGCCCCGGCCGATCCGGGCGGCGACCGGCGTACGGAATACGTCCACCCCGTTGACCCGCTCCCGTACCGGTGATGACGGGTCGTGCCGGGAGGCGACCACGGCGACCCGTCTGCCGCGTGCCGCGAGACCCTCCGCGACCGTCCGGGCGACCTCGGTCAGTCCGCTGGTGTAGGGGAGGTAGTAGGTGAGCGCGACGGTCAGATCGAAGCGGTACGGGCGTACGGCCCGGATGGTGGTCATGGCTGCGCCTTCGGGTCTTCCGGTCCCGGGCGGCCGTCGCCGGCCCCGGTGGGCGGCGGTGCCGGCAGGGAGAGCCGGAGCTGGATCAGACGGTGGGTGGAGAGCCCGGCGGGCGGGTCCTCCAGCGACTGGCGGTGGATGTCGACGTCCGGCGACGCGAAGGTCCAGTCGAGCCGCCACATCGCGGCGGGCCCGGCCGGGAAGGTCGCCGGATAGAGGTCGGTCCCCGATTCCGCGGTGTCGCGCAGCCCGCGGAACCAGCGCAGATCGGCGCTGCCCGGCAGGATGTTGAGATCGCCGCCGAGTACGACCGGATGCCGGTTGGCGTCCAGATCGGCGCGGAGCGCCCGCAGATGGAGCAGTCTGCGGTGGGCGTGCGAGCCGACCTCGCGGTAGTACGACGGGGTCAGCGGGTTGCGGTCGACGTTGAGCAGGTCGGGCAGATGGGTGTTGTAGAGCGACAGGGTGCGCCCGCCGACACTGATGTCGGTCCGCAGGGCCCGGACGTCCCAGTAGTCGGGCCAGTCGGTGGCGGGGGCGGGCAGTCCGGCCGGGCGCAGCGCGCGGTGCATGGTGACGGGGTGCCGGGAGAGGGTGAGGAACGCGCCCTCCGCGGCGATCCGGTAGCCGGGGAACGCGGCCCGGAGCCGGGCGAGGTCGTCGATCGGGACGGGCCGGTCCCCGCGGGCGTTCTGGTACTCCTGGAGCAGATAGACATCGGCGTCGTAACGGCGCAGATAGGTGTAGAAGCGTTCGGGGTCGCCGTCCTGGTGCCAGAAGAAGGTGTTCCAGCTGACCACGCGCAGGGCGCCGGCGGGCACCGGGCCCTGGTCGCGCAGCAGGGCGCCCGGATGGACGCCCGCCTGTCCGGCGCCCAGCAGCAGGGCGAGGGCGAGGGCCGCCAGGGTGGACCGGCGCAGCCGGGGCAGCAGGGCGGCGGGGAGCAGCAGGGCGAGCGGTACGGCGATATAGGCGATCGGCGGGGCGAGGTCGATACCGTTCCAGAGCCACCACCTGCCGCTGAAGGCGGTGCGCAGGACGGTGTTCAGCGCCCAGAGGACGGCGAGTGCGCACAGGACGGTGGCGGCGGCGCGGGCCGCGCGGGTCCGGCGGGCCGGCACGACGGGCGCCGGGCCGGACTCCGGTCCGGGGCCGGGTCCGGGTCGGGCCGGCGGCGCGGGCGGTGACTCGGGGGACGGCTCGGGCGGTGGCCGGCCGGTGTCGGCGGGGGCGCTCACGCCGTCGCCCCCGCGGTCCGCCCGGAGTCCCGCGCCTCCGGCGGGTCGTACAGGCGGCGGAAGCGACGGGATGTGAGCCACTGGAGCACGCCGACGCCCGCGCCGAGTCCGATGGCGGCGTTGACCACGAAGTGGGCCAGGGCGAAATAGCCGGTGAACCCGTATCCGCGCCGCTGTCGTACGAAGGAGTAGAGGGCCCTGTCGGAGAGCAGCGACACCAGGGCCAGCCCGGTCGGCAGCAGCAGCCAGAGGGCGCCGAACACTCCGGCGGGCAGGGTGGCCAGGGCCAGCAGGGCGGCGGCGCTGGCTCCGGCGCGCGGTCCGGTGGCGATGCCTCCGGGCAGGTCGCGCCGGCGTACGTAGAGGGGGATGTGCAGCCGGGTGCGGTGGAAGACCTTGCGCAGCACCACCCGCCAGGTGTCGTCGTGGTCGTGGCGCCCGCGCACGGTGGTGGAGCTGTGGACCTCGTAGCGGCGGCGGATCCGGGCGGCGTAGTCGCCGTCCTCGGTGTGGCGCAGCCCGGGGTTGAACGGGCCGATCTCGGCGAAGACCCGGGCCGGTATCGCGCAGATGGCGGTGTGCAGGGTGTCGATCGGTCCTTCGTGTTCGGCGAGCCAGTAGTACTGGTGGAGGCAGCGGTACTCCTCGACGAGGCTGTCGCGGATCAGTGGTTCCGCGTCGTAGGTGCCGCAGACCGCGCCGATCCGGGGGTCGGCCCCGAGCAGGGCGACGGCGTTGGTGACGGCGTCCGGTTCCATGGCCACGTCGGAGTCGACGAAGACCACGATCTCGCCGCGGGCGTGGGCGGCGCCGGTGTTGCGGGCGACGGCGACTCCGCTGTTGACCCCGGTACTGACGACCCGTACGCCGAGGGATTCGGCGACGGCCACCGAGTCGTCGGTACTGCAGTCGTCCACCAGCAGGATCTCCAGGGGCCGGTAGGTCTGCGCCAGGGCGGCCCGCAGACAGAGTTCCAGCGCGCGGCCGTAGTTGTAGTTCGGGACGACGACCGAGACCAGGGGGTTTCCGGGTGGGCGGGTCATGTCGGGCCGTGCCTTTCGGATCGTCGGGCGTGAGGGGCGGGCGTACGAGGTGAGACGGAGAAGGCGGGGCGTACGGCGGAGTGCCGGTGGTCAGACCGATGGAGCGGCCAGCAGCAGGGCGGTGCCGATGAGGACGGCCCACAGCGCCGAGTTCACGAGGGTGACGCGGTCGCGCAGCAGGATGCGTACCGGGTTGCCGCCGCCTTCCTCGACCAGCAGCACCTGGAGGTAGCGGGCCAGTCCGAAGAGGGCGCAGAGCGCGGAGAGCAGGGCCGTGGTGTGGGCCGCCCCGGCGAAGACCGGGTCCTCGTGGAGGAACAGGAGGTACGAGACGGCGGTGAGGCAGGCGATCAGGGCGATCAGATGGTCGACGAAGGCGATGGTGTAGCCGCGGAGCGCGGGGCGGTGGCCCCGTTCGGCCGCGGTGAGTTCGTGCCGCCGCTTGCCGAGCGACAGCAGCAGGCAGAACGAGAAGACGCAGACGGCGAGCCAGTAGGGCACCGGTCTGCCCAGGACGGCGCAGCCCAGGGCGAGACGCAGCACGAAGCCGGAGGCGACGATGAAGGCGTCGAGCAGGGGTACGTGTTTGAGGCCGCGGCTGTAGCCGACGCTGATCAGCAGATAGACGGTGACGGGCCACCACTCCGTGAACGGGCGTACCAGGACGGCCGCGGTCAGTACGGCGGCCAGCGCGGCGGCCAGGGCGAGCGCTCCCCGGGTGCCGATCCGGCCGGCCGCGAGCGGGCGGTGCCGTTTCGCGGGGTGCAGACGGTCGCGGTCGCGGTCGGCGAGGTCGTTGACGACGTACACGATCGCGGACGCGAGGGTGAAGACGGCCAGGGCCCACAGGATCCGGCCGGCGCCTGAGGGCGTCCAGTGCCGGGTGTCGAGCAGGGCGAGCGGTACGACGGCCAGGTTCTTCACCCACTGGCCGGGGCGGACCAGGGCCAGCAGATCCGCCCAGGGCCCGCGGCGCGGTCCGGCGGCCGGGGTCAGGGGTGCGGGCGGAGTGGCGAAGGCGGGCGGGGCCGCCACGCGCACGGGCGCGGCGGAGAACTTCGGGATGTCCACGGCGGGCTCTCCACTGCTGGGTTCCGGGGTCAGAAGAAGACCTTGGCCAGCCCGAGCGCGCCCTGTCTCCAGGGGTCACGGCTGGTCCGGCCGCCCGCGCCGGCGGCGGCGCGGGCGGGCGGCAGGGTGCGCCACCACGCGTAGGTGCGCAGGATGGCGTCGCGATTCGACTGCCGCGGCGCGAAGCCGAGCCGTTCACGGGCCCGGCTGATGTCCACGTAACTGTCGTCCAGCAGCTTGTAGAGCAGCCGGCCGTACACGGGTGAGAGCCCGCTGCGCTCCAGGCCCCGCAGGACGGCGATGGCAGGACGCGCGGGCAGCCCGACGACCCGCTTGCCGTGTCCCGCGGCGTCCAGGACGGCCTGGAAGTCCTCACGAATGGTGCCGAACTCGGCCGCGCCGACGTTGTACACGTCGTCGGCGATCTCCGGCGGCGCCTCGACGGCGAGCACCACGGCGTCCACCAGGTCGGCCATGCCGAACATCTGGATCCGGACGTCGCCGCGCCCCAGGACGGGGAAGTTCCGCCGTTCGTCGGCCCATTCGAAGAGCATCGAGAACAGGCCCATCCGGCCGGGTCCCACAAAGGTCTTGGGGCGCAGCACCGGCAGACACATGCCCCGGGCGCGGAACTCCTCGCAGACCGTCTCGGCCTCCGCTTTGGCGGCGCTGTACGGGTCGACGGGCTCGCGCGGGTGCTCCTCGGGGGTGGGCACTCGTTTGGGCAGCCCGTAGACGGCGGTCGACGAGATGTGGACCACGCGCGGGACGCGGGTCCGTTCGGCGGCGGTGAGGACGCTGCGGGTGCCGTCCACCGTGATGGAGCGGATCTGGTCGACGGGGTAGCTGGGCAGCGCGGCGGCGCAGTGCACCAGGGCGTCGGCGCCGGTGAAGGCGCGGGTCAGGGCGGTGGTGTCGCGGATGTCGGCGATCAGATGCCGGGCGCCGTCCGGGGTGGTCTCGGCGGGGCGCAGATCGACTCCGGTCACCTCGTGTCCGTCGGCGGCGAGCCGGGCGACCAGATGGGAGCCGAGCATTCCGGCGGCCCCGGTGACGGCGATGCTCAGGCCCATCGGGACACCGCCTTGTCCTTGACGAAGGAGGTGAGCAGCCGGGTGAGGCCCTTGGCGAGGGTCTTTTCGAAGGCGGTCAGGAAGATCTCCGCCTCGGCCGGTCCCGCGACCAGCGGCGGGGCGACGACCAGCGGGCTGCGGCCGTTGAGAGTGTAGTAGAGGAAGACGTCGTGCTGCTGGTACATGTGGTGGATCACCGCGCAGGTGATCAGTTTGGTACGCAGCAGGGGGTCGCGGGCGAGGCCGCCCGGGGCCAGTTTGGCGGCGAGGTCGAGAACGCGGGGGCCGCCGTCGAGGAACACCCCGTGGAGCGCTCCGGCGCCCCGGATGTCGGCGATGACGTCGGGGAACTGTTTGCGCAGCCGTTCCAGTCCGGGCACGAGGACGCGTTCGAGGTCGCGGGCGCGGGCCGGGTAGTCGTCGTCGACGGCGATGTTGACGGCCTCGATGGCGGTGGCGGTCTCCTCGCCGAAGCCGTAGTAGGTGGTGCTGGTGGACTGGAGCATGGCGTCGCCGAGGTTGTCGTACGCCTTCTTGAAGACGGGTTCGCGGGCGACGAAGGCGGAGATGGACGACTTGCCGCCGCCGAAGGACTTGGAGGTGGTGACCACGTCGGGGATCAGGCCCGGGTAGCGCATGAAGTGGAAGAGGCTGCCGGTCTTGCCCCAGCCGGTGTAGATCTCGTCGAAGATCAGCACGATGTCCTCGGCGGTGCACAGCTCCCGCAGACCGCGCAGAAACGTTTCGGAGCATGCGGTCATGGTGGAGGCGGAGAAGGGTTCGATCAGGATCGCGTATACGTCGCAGCCCCCGCCGTCGGCGTCGCGGGCCCCGTCCACGGCGGCACGGACGGAGTCGAGGTCGCCGTAGGTGAAGGAGGAGACACCGGGGATGCCGGGGAAGGTGAAGGCGGACGCCTGGGCGCTGCCGGTGAGGCTGCCGGAGCCGAGGAGTTTGCCGTGGAAGCTGATGTCGGCGTGGAGGATCCGGCCGCGGCGCCCGCCGTGGTACTTGTACGCGAGCTTCACCGCGCCCTCCACCGCCTCGGCGCCGGAGTTGGGGAAGAAGGACATCCCGAGGTCGCCGGGGAGCAGCCGGGCGAGGTTGTGGCCGAGGGCGGCGACGTACGGCGAGAAGTAGGTCTTGTGGACCTCCATGCGCCGCCGTTCCTGGAAGCGCCGGCGGGCGGCCAGGATGCGCGGGTGGTTGTGGCCGTGGTTCAGGACGCCGACGCCGCCGGTGAAGTCCAGGACGCGGCGGCCGTCGCGGGTGTGGATCCAGGCGCCTTCGGCGTGGTCGACGAGTTCCCGGCCGAAGCCGAAGGAGGTCATCAGCGCGACCTGGCTCCGGTTGACGTACGAGCGGTACAGATCGTGGACTTGGCGGACCGTCAGCTCCTCGGCCTCGTCGAGGCTGATCAGCGGTTGTGCGACGGCGGTCATCGGATTCCTTCCGGAACGGTGGTACGGGACGGGGCGGCCGGTGCGGGGCGGGCGAGCCGGGCCCAGAGCAGGGCGGCACCGGTCGCGGCGACCTCGCTCAGGACGCAGACGAGACGGCTCGCGATGACGGTGGCGGTCGCGGCGGCCGGCGGCATTACGGCGGCCAGCGGGGCCAGCAGCACCAGTTCCCGCGCGCCGATGCCGTCGGGCAGGACGAAGGCCAGGCTGCCCGCGACGGTGGCCAGCGCGAACCCGCCGACGGCCACCGGGAGCGCGGCTCCCGCCGGGGCGCCGAACAGGACGGCGAGCGCCCACAGATGGAGTCCCGACACCCCCCAGGAGGCCAGGGCGAACAGGAGGGAGCGGCGGAGGGACCGCGGCGAGCCGGGTTCCACGGGCGGTCGCCTCGCCGCCTTCAGGGCCCGCGCCACCAGGTGGTTCACCCAGCCGGGCCGGGCGTAGGCGGCGGCCGCCGCCAGGACGAGCGGCGCGAGCGTCCAGGCGTACGCGCCCAGGACGGCCGGCGCCACCAGCAGTCCGGCCCAGGCCCCGGTGACGACGCCGATCACCAGGCCGAGTCCGAACCCGGAGAGCATCCGCTCGGGCGCCACCCCCGCGTCCCGGCCGAGCCGCAGATGCGCGAGCACACCCCAGATCCGGCCGGGGACGAACTTGCTGATGAACCCGATGAAGAAGATCCGGGCGGCGACGGGCATCGGCAGCCGGGTCGCGCCGTCGGCGACCAGGACCCGCCAGGAGAGCATCGACAGCGTCAGGCCGACCGCGTTGGCCAGCACGGCGAGGACCAGCAGAACGATCCCGCCGGGGTGGTCGGCGGCGGCAGAGAGTTCCGTACCGGCGCCGTCCAGCGATCCGCCGACCGCCAGGGCCGTCGCGCCCAGCAGGACGACGGCGGCGAGCGCGCGCAGGATCCGGGAGCGCGTCGAACGGGGCGCGGGCGCCTGCGCGTCGGGCTCCGCCGGACCGGACGCGGCGGACGGACCGGGCACAGCGGACGGACCGGGCGCGGCGGAGGCGCCGGGCGCGGCGGGCGCCGGCGCGTCGGGCTCCGCCGGACCGGACGCGGCGGACGGACCGGGCACAGCGGACGGACCGGGCGCGGCGGAGGTGCCGGGCACGGCGGACGGGCCCATGTCGGCGCGGGGCGGCGCCGGTACGGGATCACTCACCGGCCAACCGCCGCCGGGGTCTCGTGGCGCCCGCCGCCGTCCCCGCCGCGCCCCGGTCCGCGCGGCGCCGGACCGAGGGCCCGAAGCCCGGGTCGACCAGCCAGCGCACCGCCCCGACCAAGGCGCCGGAGACCAGCGCCAGATGGACCAGGAAGTGCGCCAGCAGGAACCAGGCCAGGAAGCCCGCGCCCCGGCGCCGGGCAACGAACCGGGCAAGACCGGGATCGGCCAGCGCGAACCCGATCAGACCGGCGGCGGGCACCGCGAGCAACCAGGGGGCGATCAGTGCGAGCGGCAGCGTGGCGGGCACCAGGGCGGCGGCGAGCGCACCGGCGGGCCGGTTGGCCTTCAGACCGCCGCCCCGCCGCTCCACCGCCGCGACCGGCACCAGGAGTTGCGAGCGGCGGAACTGCTCGGCGAGCATCGGAACCATCCGGTCCACGTCGTCGTGCCGCCCCACCACGGTCTCGGTCATCCTGATCCGGTACGCCGCGCCGAGCCGGTCGCTGTACTCCACGTCCTCCGAGTCGCGCAGATTCTCGTCGAACGGGCCGACCTCGTCGAACACGGCGCGCGGGATCGCCGCCAGGGCGAAGATCGCGGTCCCCACGACGCCCACGCTGCGCCGCCGCCAGAAGTGCGCGTGCAGCGCCCGGTAGCGCTCCACCGGCCCGTCGTCGACGAGCGGTTCCAGGTCGTAGATACCGTGCACACAGCCCGTACCGGGATCGCTCAGCAGCAGGTCGACGGCGTTGGCGACGGCGTCGGGGGCGAGCGCGACATCCGAGTCCAGATAGAACAGGATCTCGCCGCGGCTGTTCCTCGCCCCGAGGTTCCTGGCCGCCGACACCCCCCGGTTGACCGGCGACGACACCAGGACGCAGGGGAACCGCCCGGCCACCGCCGGGGAGCCGTCGGTACTGCGGTCGTCCACGACCACGACCTCCAGCGGGGCGAGGGTCTGGGCGTACACCGACTCCAGGACGGCGCCCAGGGTCTTCTCGGAGTTGTAACTCGGGATGATCACGGAGACGGTGGGTCTTTCCCCTGGCATGTCACTCCCTGACTTCTCGGTTCGGCGGTTCGGGGTGGCTCCACCCGCCCGATGGACGCCAGCGCCCAGCCGGCGGGGGCCGGGCAGCCGGCGAGCACTCCGGCGAGGAAGCCGAAGGCGGCGCCTTCGGCGTCGGCCGGGTCGACCGCCTCCATGAAGAGGGCGGCATGGACCCGGTCGGGGCCCGCGACGGCGTGCAGATGCGCGGGGACGGCCGCGTCCCCGGCGGCTCGGGGCCGCCGGAACGAACGCAGGATCTCGGCCAATTCACCGGGACCGGGGGTACGTTTCGCCCCGCCGGCTTCGACGAGGATCAGCAGCGCGGTCACGAGGTACATGAGGCAGCGCGCTCGGGGCTCAGCCCCGTCCGTCCCCGCCCGGGGCGCTTCCCGGGCCCGCGGCGGACGTCCCGGGGGACGCGGTAGCCACGGCCCGAGGCGGCCTCCGGACGGGGGTGGTACAGACCGCGGGACCGCGCGGTGGGTTCGGCATGGCGACTGCTCCCCTCGGCAGTGGGACCGGACCTGCTCCGGTCCGGCGCCGATTCTCTTCGCGCCGCCGACGGCCCGGCCACCCTCTTCGGATGGCAGCCGGTTCCGCCGTCACCCGCTGCCACCGGCCACGGCCCCGCGGATCGCCGCCGAACTGGCGCGACCCTCCCGCTGGCAGGGAGATGCCCGGCAGCTTTCGGCCACCTCGTTCGACTGGTCCATACCATTGGCAGGTCGGAGGATGTCCCACGGCGCCACCCCGCCCGGTCCGGCCGCGCATTACCCGGCCGAATCCAGCACTCGCGCCCACCCCTGCGCTGCTGAGCGGAATGATGTGCGTAAAACCCGGAGATTTGGGGGGAAGGATTGTTCGACGCAATCGGCCTCGACGCGACGACGGAAGCCGTCTACCGGCTCTTCCTGGAGGAACCGGAACTCAGACTCGATCAGATCGTCACCAGATCCGGCTGGAGCGAGGAGGAGGTACGCTCCGCGCTCGACCGTCTCGCCGACCTCTGCTTACTGGACCAGGCCGATATCCACGCGGCCGGCGAACAGCTCTTCCGCGCCACCGACCCGGATGTCGGCCTCTCCTATCTGCTCTCCCGGCGGGAGGCCGAACTCGCCAAGCAGCAGCGCGGCCTGGAGGAGGCGCGAGCCGCCGTCTCCACCCTCACGGCCCGTCGCACCGCCCGGCTGCCCCGCGGCTACGACGTCGTCAAACGACTGGAGGGCCGGGACGAGATGCGGGTACGCCTCGCCGAACTCGCCGAACTCGTCCGCTTCGAATATCTCTCCCTGCTCCCCGGCGGCGCCCAGCCCCCCGACGCCATCGCCGACAGCCGGCCGCTCGACCAGCGGGCCCTCGCCCGCGGCGTCCGGATCCGCAGCATCTACCAGGACAGCTTCCGCAACGCCCCGGAAACCGTGCGCTACGTCAACTGGCTCGGCGGCCTCGGCGGCGAGGCCCGTACCCTGCCGTCCCTGGCCATCCCCATGGTGGTCTTCGACCGCGAGGTGGCCCTCGTCCCGCTCGACCCGGGCGACGGCCGGGCCGGCGCGCTCGAACTGCGCAGCACCGGCGCGGTCACGGTCGCCCGGCTGCTCTTCGAGGAGTACTGGTCCCGCGCCAATCCGGTCGGCCCCACCCCGCCCCACGACCGCAACGGCCTCAGTCCGCAGGAGAAGGAGCTGCTGCGCCTGCTCGCCCGGGGCCACACCGACGAGACCATCGCCCGCCGCCTCGGGGTGTCCCTGCGGACGGTACGCCGGATGAACGCCGACCTGACCGGCAGACTGGCGGCCCGCAGCCGCTTCCAGGCCGGCGCGGAGGCGGTACGCCGGGGCTGGATCTGACGACACCCGGGAGGGCTCCCCCGCCCATCACCGCGCCAGGACCCGCGCCCCCGTCCCCCGTGAGGCCGCCGCGTTCCGATCGGTCGACGGCACCGGCGGCCGGCCGCGACGGCGCGGCGGGCACGCCCCCGTCTACGGTTCCCAACCCCAGGCTTCGCGGCCGAACGCGTACCACATGTCCGTGAGTTCCCGGTCGCCCGCCTTCTCGGCGGCGACGGCGACCTCGCGGACCACGTCGATCAGCCGGACCCGGCGCGGTGGTACGGCGTCGGGGCCGCGGAGCTCACCGGCGGCGGTCATCCGTCGCCACAGGGCGCTGCCCGCGTCGCAGTAGAGGAACGGCGGATCGACGTAGCCGTCCTCCAGCCAGGAGTCGTAGCCCGCGAATTCGGGGGCTTCCTCGTCGAACGTCCGCAGACCGGTGAACCCGGTCAGGGCGTCGAAGTAGCCGGTCCGCTCGGCGTAGTCGGGGTGCCGGTCGACCGGAAAGCGATATGTGTATCCGCGGCGCAGCAGGGTGTCCATCACGCGGAAGTGGGTGAACGAGCAGTCGTATCCGTTCTGGAAGCCGTACAGCGCCGCGAACCAGTCGCGGACACGGGGGTCGTCCGGCGCGGTGTGACGGTCCAGGACGCGGACCGAGTCCGCGACCAGGTCCTCGACCTCGTGCAGGGACATCGGGTTTCCCCCTCGGACGGACGACGGCATGAAGACTCCCGGGTACGCGGAGCCCGCCGTACGGGCCCCGCGTATCCAGGAGTTACGTATTCCATCAGACGCCACTGACACCGCCCCGGACCCGGGAGGCGTCACGGCCGCGCGGGTCCGCCCCCGGGCCGGACGGGCGGAAGGGACCGGACGGGCCGGACGCGACCGGAAGGGACGGACGCGACCGGAAGGGACGACGCCGCGCCCCGTCCGGCTCCTGTGTGATTCCTGTTCGGTTCCTGTGTGGCTCTCGTCGGATCCCCGCGCCGGGACAACGGATGACACTTCGTCACCCTCTTCCCGGCGCGAGGGTGCCCCTGGGGATTCCAGGGGCGCTGAGCAGGACCGACGACGAGGAGATATCAACGTGGGACAGGTCTCACGCGCGCTGACGGCCGCCTTGGCGGTCGCGGCGCTGGCGGCGGGTGTGCCGGGGCCGGCGCACGCCCGGCCGGCCGCCGAGTCCATACCCGGCGCGCCATCGGGCGCTCCGGGCGAGCGGCGGCTGCCGGAGGGATGGCGGTTCGCGGGCGGTGAGCTGGTCTGGAGCTCGCCCGAGCCGGTGGGCACGGGCGGCGCGCTGGTCGAGTTCCGCTCGGGGACGCGGACCCTCGGTATCCCGACGCCTTCAGCCGACCAGCGCACCTTCCGGCTCCCCGTCGACGCGGAGCGGGTCGGACCGGTCGGCGAACTCCGGGTGTTCGCCGGTTCGCGGCGGCTGGACACGGCGGGGGCCGCCGACCGGGCACCAGGACCGCGGCGCTCGTCGGCCGTACCGCCGCCCGCGGCCCCGCTGCCCGCCAACCCGGTCGACCCCGGCACGCCCGGCAAGTACCGCACCACCAGCGGTGAGTACACCCTGGAGTCGGTGAGGCTGCCGGGCTACCAGGAGCCCGTCGAGATGCGCGCCACCGTCGTCGGCCCGACCGACGCGCCGGGGAAGAGGCCGCTGGCGCTCTTCCTCCACGGCCGCCACTCCACCTGCTACGAGCCCGGCGGGAACAGCTCCGGCATGTGGTGGCCGTGCAAGCCGGGGATGAAGGAGATCCCGAGCTACCGCGGCTATCTGCACGACCAGAAACTCCTGGCGTCGCAGGGCTATGTGACGGTCTCCGTCTCCGCGAACGGCGTCAACGCCCAGGACGGCCGGCAGGCCGACCATGGGGCGCAGGCCCGTTCGTCCCTGGTGCGCCACCATCTGGCCCGCTGGGCGGAGTGGGGCGAGAACCCCGCGAAAGCCCCCGCAGCGGTACGCGCGACGAAGCCCGCCGACCTCTCGAAGGTGCTTCTGGTCGGCCACTCCCGGGGCGGCGAGGGCGTCAACCGGGCGGCTCTCGACAGCGCCACCCCGCCGCCGCCCGCCGGGGACGGCTACCGGGGGCGGGTGAACTGGCGGATCCGCGGCACCGTCCTCATCGGCCCCACCCTCTTCGGCCAGAACCCCGCGCCCGACGTACCGTCCATGACCGTCCTGCCGGGCTGCGACGGCGATGTGAGCGACCTCCAGGGCCAGCTCCAGCTCGACGCCGCCCGGGGGACCGGCCGGGGCACGGCGCTGCACAGCGCCGTGTACATGGTCGGCGCCAACCACAACTACTTCAACACCGAGTGGACGCCCGGCCAGGCGGAGGCCCCGGCCTCCGACGACGTCTGGGACGACGAGAGCCCGGTCTGCTCGGAACGGGCCGAGCACCGGCTGACCGCCCGGCAGCAGCAGACGGCGGGCTCCACCTATATCGCCGCCGCCGCCCGGCTCTTCGTCGCGGGCGACGACCGGGTCCGCCCACTGCTCGACGGCTCGGGCTGGCGCGCGCCGTCGGCCGATCCCGCCCGGGTGTCGACCCACGCGGTCGGCGGCAACCGCACCCCGGCGATCCTGCCCGACGCCCCGCTCTCGGTGACGAACGGCCGCGTATGCCGACAGGTCTCGACGGACGACGCCCTGGCTTGTGGGGTGGGATCCGGCTCAGGACCCGGGCAGTCACCGCACTTCGCGGCCTGGACGGCCGCCTCCGACGAGCCGGGCCGCAACGCGGTCACGGCCCGCTGGACCGAGCCGGGCACCCCGGTCCGGCTGACGCCGAAGCGTTCCTTCTCCCTGGCGGGCTCCGACGCGCTCGCCCTGCGGGTGATCGTGCCGCCGAACAGCTCGGGCACCCGGCTCGACGTCACCCTCACCGACACCTCCGGCAAGCGGGTGAGGCTCGGTCGGGTCACCGTCGACGGTCTTCCCGGCTCCGACACCACGACCGCGCACTGGGCGCGTGAGGTCCGCGTCCCGTTGAAGGCCGCCGCCGACGCGGGTGTCGACACCCGGCGGATCCGGTCCCTGGAGCTGACCCCGCGCGGCGGTCCCGGCGAGCTCTGGCTGATGGACGCCTGGGGCTGGCGTCCCGGCACCCCGGCGGTACGCCCCGCCCCGCTGCCCCGTATCGACGTCAACAGGGTGTCGGTCGACGAGGGCGGCTCCGGCACCCGTACCCACCGTGTCACCGTCCGGGCCACCGGCGAGGGCACCGGCACGATCAAGCTCGCCACCCTCGATCCGAAGACCTGGAAGTCCACGGTCCGCACCGTGTCCGTGAGCGCCGGACGCCCCGCGGACGTATCGATCACGGTCGAGGGCAACCCCCGCTACGACATCGACCGCGACCATATGATCGCGGCCAAGGCCGTGCACGGCACGGCCGTCGGCAGCGCCCTGGGCGGTGTGCTCGTCCGGAACGACGACCCCATACCCGTGATCACCGTGACCCCGGTCGCCGACGCGGTCACCGAGGGCCGAAAGCTCACCTGGAAGGTGAGCCTCTCCGAGCCCGCCGACACCGGTATCGAGACACCGTTCGCCTTCCAGCCGGTGGACGGGGGCACCGAGCTGTCCACGAAGGACGTCGACAAGGAGTGGCTCGCCGACCAACTCGGCCTGCCCGCCGACCCGGAGCAGCCGCTGTCCACGAACCATCCCTTCCTCTGGGCGACCGTCCCCGAGGGCGGGACGAGCCTGGAGGTCTCCGTACCCACGACCACCGACACGCTGACCGAGCCGGAGGAGACCCTGCGGGCGCAGGTGTTCGTCCTCGACGAGGAAGGCAATCTGGTGGGAGGCCCCGTCCTCACGGGCAGGGTCACGGACCCGCACCTGCGCTGACCACGGAACCCGCACCGGCGATACGGAACACGGCACCGGCCCCGCCACGGGGCCGGTGCCGGTGTCGGTGCCGTGTCGGTGTCGGTGTTGTCGGGGTGGCCCGCTCCGTACGGCCTGCGGCCGCGGGACCCGGCCCCGGCTCGGTCGCGGTCTTCGCGGTGGCGGAGACGGCGCTTCCGATGAATCCGATGAATCGAGACCGCTCCGGGATCAACCGGTGGGAGGCGCGGCCTCGTCCGTGCCGACGCTCACCAGCCCGGTCTCGTACGCGACGATCACGGCCTGCACCCGGTCACGGAGTCCGAGCTTGGCGAGGATGCGGGCGACATGGGTCTTGACGGTCGCCTCGGCCAGGTGGAGGCGGGTGGCGAGTTCGGCGTTGCTCAGGCCCTGGGCCAGCAGGGTGAGGACTTCCCGTTCGCGCGGGGTGAGTGTGGCGAGGTCGCGGTGGAGGGCGGTGGTGTCGCCGCCGCGCCGGGTGAACCGCTGGACGAGTCGGCGGGTGATGGCGGGTGCGAGGAGCGCGTCGCCGGTACGGACCGTGCGGACGGCGGCGGTCAGATGCTCGGGGGTGACGTCCTTGAGGAGGAAGCCGCTGGCCCCGGCGGACAGTGCCGCGTAGACGTACCGGTCGAGGTCGAAGGTGGTCAGGATGATGACGCGGGGGTTGTCGGGGGCGCCGGTGAGAATCCGGCGGGTGGCCTCCAGACCGTCCATCTCGGGCATCCGGACGTCCATCAGGACCACGTCGGGACGGGTGCGGCGGACCCCTTCGACGGCTTCGGCCCCGTTGGTCGCCTCGGCGACGACGTCGATGCCGTCGACGCCGAGGATCAACCGGAATCCGGTCCGGACCAGGGTCTGGTCGTCGGCGAGGAGTACCCGCAGGGGCTCGGTCACGGTGTCTCCAAGGGGATCAGGGCCTCCACGCGGTAGCCGCCGGTGAGGCGCCGGCCGGTGTTCAGGGTTCCGTCGTGGACGGCGAGGCGCTCGCGCAGGCCGATCAGGCCCCGGCCGCTTCCGGTGGCTCCGCCCGGCCGGCCACCGGTGTCGGTGACTTCCACCCGGAGCCGTTCCGGGCCGTATTCGACGGTCACGGCGGCGGTGGCGCCGGACGCGTGCTTCACCGTGTTGGTCAGGGCTTCCTGCACCACGCGGTAGGCGGCGAGTTCCAGGCCGGGCGGGAGGGGGCGGGGCGGCCCCGTCACCGTCAGGGCGACGGCGAGGCCGGTGTCCCGGACCCGTCCGACGAGCGTTTCCAGCTGGTCCAGGCCGGGTTGCGGGGCCAGTTCGGCCGCCGGGTCGGCCGGGTCCCGGTCGCCGTCCGGCTCCTCCCCGTCGGCGGCCATCGTGAGCAGTCCCATCACATGGCGCAGCTCGGTCATGGCCGCCCGTCCGCAGGCCTCGACGGCGAGCAGTGCCTCGCCCGCCTGCTCGGGAGAGGTCTTCATGATCTTGCGGGCGGCGCCCGCCTGAATGATCATCACACTGACGTTGTGCGTGACGACGTCGTGGAGTTCGCGGGCGATCCTGGCCCGTTCGTGTTCGACGGCCCGGCGCAGCGCCTCGGTCTGTTCGCGTTCCAGAGCCGAGAGCCGGCTGCGGCCCTCGGCGGTCCGGAGTTTCCAGGTGCGTACGCCGACGGCGGCCATCGCCATCGGGACCAGGATCAGTAAGGCGACGTAGTCGTGGGGGACGATCGGTGTCATCGAACTCCCCGAGGTGCTGACCAGGGCGACCGCCACCGGCAGCGCGATCAGGGTCGCCACCCGGTACGGGCTGTACACGGCGGCGCCGTAGACGGCGATGACGAACGCGTAGAAGGTCAGCCGGAGGACGCTCGGCGGGGTCGCCAGTGTCGCGGCGGTGACGACGCACAGCACGGCGAGCGGATAGCGGCGGCGCAGTGCCAGGGCGCCCGACGCGACGACCGCGAGGGTCACCATGAGGGCCATCCCGCCGGGGCCGGTCGGCCGCGGCACGGCGTACCGCACTCCGGGGGCGATCTCACGCACCACGACGACATCGGTGCTCTCGATGCCGTAGTGGACGGTGGAGATGCCGATGACCAGGGCCACGAGCGCGTCGAACTGCCGGGCGCGCCGGGTGGGTCGCAGCGGTGGGCCGCTGGACAGCCCGGCCTCGCGGACGGTCCGGCGGACGGCTTCCCGCAGCCGCTCCGGCGTCGTACGTACGTGCGTCACCGGTTCATTGTCGCCGCCGCCCGGACCCGTGGAGTCCGTCCCCGAGGCCGTTCCCGCCGCGCCGCGTACATCATCCGCCTACATCGCAGGGATGACGTCCGCGCGGCTCGTCCCCGCGCGGTACGGCAAGGGGTCCGGGTGGGCGACGCGTGCGGGCCGGGTCCGCTCCTAGCGT
Organism: Streptomyces sp. NPDC059248; assembly: GCF_042753905.1. Lineage (NCBI taxonomy): Bacteria > Bacillati > Actinomycetota > Actinomycetes > Kitasatosporales > Streptomycetaceae > Streptomyces > Streptomyces sp. NPDC059248. The sequence continues at coordinate 50,823 of NZ_JBHYZV010000013.1, forward strand.
TCACCCAGCCGAATTCCCGTACCCGAGGAGCCCTTCATGACCATGCCGGTGATCGAACTGCGTGAGGTGAGCCGCCGTTACGACGACGGCCCGCCGGCTCTGCGCGAGGTGTCGCTGACCGTGCTGCCCGGCGAGGCCGTCGCGATCCTCGGCCCGTCCGGCAGCGGCAAGTCCACCCTGCTCCATCTGATCGCGGGCCTGGACCGGCCCGATACGGGGACCGTCACCGTGGACGGGGTGCGGGTGGACCGGCTGGGCGAAGCGGGGGCGGCGCTCTACCGGCGGTCGAAGATCGGCATGGTCTTCCAGTTCTTCCATCTGCTCGACGATCTGACCGTCACCGACAATGTCGTCCTGCCCGCGCGCCTCGCGGGTACGGCACGCGGCGAGGCCGGCCGCCGGGCGGCGGAACTGCTGGAGTTGCTGGGCATCGCCCGGCACGCCCGCGCCTACCCGGGGCGGTTGTCCGGCGGCGAGCGGCAGCGGGTCGCGGTGGCCCGGGCCTTGATGAACCGTCCGGCGCTGCTGCTGGCCGACGAGCCGACCGGGGCCCTGGACACCGCCGCGGGACAGGACGTCAGCAGGCTGCTCAACGACCTCAACGCCGAGGGGCAGACCGTCGTCGTGGTCACCCACGATCTGGCGCTGGCCCGGTCCTGCACCAGCCGTACGGTCCGGATCGCCGACGGCCGGATCACCGAGGACGTCCCGTCGCGGGCCGTCGCCGGCGAGGGCGTCCGATGAGCGCGCTCGGCCGGGTGGTGCGCTCGGGGGTGGGACGACGGCGGGTGCAGACGCCGGTGATCGGGCTCGCCACGATGATGGCGGTGGCCGCGTCCGTGCTCGGCGGGTCACTGCTCGTGGTCTCCGGCGCGCCTTTCGAGGACGCCTTCGCCGAGCGGCACGGGGCGCATCTGTCCGTACGGTTCGACGCGGCCCGGGTGAGTGCCGGGCAGCTGTCGGAGTCCGGGGACGCCGAAGGGGTGAGCGGCGCGGCCGGACCGTTCCGTACGGCGACGGTGACCCCGCGGGCGGGCGGGGCCGGTCCCGGGGGGCCGATGACGGTGGTCGGCCGGGACGATCCCGGCGGGGGCGTGGACGAGGTGGCGCTGCTGGACGGGCGGTGGCCCGCGCGCTCCGGCGAGATCGCGCGCTCCGCCGACTCGTCGCTCGTGCCGACCATGGGGATGGAGGTCGCCTTCCCCGGTCTGCCCGGGGGGCCGACGCTGACGGTGGTCGGTGTGGCCCGCTCGGTCACCCGGACCGCCGACGCCTGGGTGGTCCCGTCGCAGCTGCCGGCGCTCACCGGGCCCGGCAGCGGCGGCTATCAGATGCTCTACCGCTTCACCGCCGCGGACACGGCCGCCCGGGTCACCGCGGGCCGCGAGTCCGTGACGGAGTCCCTGCCGCCGGGAGCGGCCGTCGGCGACCAGTCCTGGCTCACCGTCAAGGAGGCCGCCGAGCGGGACACCGCCCTCTACGTCCCGTTCCTCATCGCGTTCGGCGCGCTGGGCCTGGTGATGTCGGTACTCGTGGTCGGCAATGTCGTCGCGTCCGCCGTCGGCACGGGAACCCGCCGTATCGGCATCCTCAAGGCCGTCGGATTCACCCCGCCCCAGGTCGTGCGGGCGTACATCGGGCAGGCGCTGGTCCCGGCCGCCGTCGGCACGGGTTTCGGTGTCGTGGCCGGCCACGTGCTCGCCGTCCCCGTACTGGCCGAGACCGAGGAGGTCTACCGGACCTCGTCCCTGGCCATCTCCCCCTGGGTCGATCTGACGGTGGTCGCCGGGGTGCTCGGTCTGGTGGCGGCGACCGCCTGGGCGGGTGCCCGGCGGGCCGGCCGGCTGCGTACGGTCGACGCGCTCGCCGTGGGGCGCAACGCCGCGACTGTACGGGGCCGGTGGGCGGCCCGGCTGGCCGGACGGCTGCCGTTGCCCCGGGCGCTCGCCCTGGGCCTGGCCCGGCCCTTCGCACGGCCCGCCCGCGCGCTGGCCATGGGCACGGCGGTCCTGTTCGGCACGATCGCCGTCACCTTCACCGTGGGGATGGCCGCGTCGCTCGGCGAGGTGGTGGAGTCCAGGGCCCCCGAGGCCGCCGATGTCACCGTGCCGGCGGCCCCGCCGGCCTTCGGACCCAAAGGCTCCGACGCGGGCACGGACACGGGTCCCGGCACCGGCACCGAGACCGGGACCGGCACCGGCACCGGAACCGGGAAGCGGCCCGGTGCCCCCCGTGCGGATCCCGCCGCGGTCGCCGCGGCCGTCACGTCGACCGCCGGAACCGGGAAGCACTACAGCGCCGCTACCGTACGGGCGACCGTCACCGGTGTGACCGGCACCGTCGACGTGACGGCCTTCACCGGCGACACCTCCTGGGCCGGCTACACGATGGTCTCGGGCCGCTGGATCGACAAGCCGGGCGAGGCCGTGGTCCCGACGCCCCTCCTGGCCGCCACCGGTACCCGTATCGGCGGCACCATCACCCTGAACGGCCTGGCCGAGCCGGTGACGGTCCGGATCGTCGGCGAGGTCCTCTACCCCCGGAACGACGGTATGCAGGTCTTCACCGACGCCTCGACCCTCACGGCCGCCCGACCCGACCTGTCCGAAACGAGCCATCACATCGCGGTCGCGCCGGGCACCTCCGTCCCCGGCTACGTCGACGCCCTCAACAAGGTCCTGACACCGCTCGGGGTCACCGCCCGCTCGGGTGAGCTCGGCTCCGGCAGCGATATGGTCGTCACGCTCAACGCGCTCTCCGCGACCCTCACCCTGATGCTCGTCGCCGTCGCCGCGCTCGGCGTGCTCAACGGCGTACTGCTCGACACCCGGGAGCGCGTCCGGGAGATCGGGATCCACAAGGCGCTCGGTATGACCCCCCGGCAGACCATCACGATGATCATCACATCGGTCGTCGTGACCGGGCTGGTCGCGGGCGCCGCCGGCGTACCGCTCGGCATGGCCCTGCACGGCTGGGTCGTCCCCGCGATGGGCGACGGTGTGGGGCTCCGGCTCCCCGATTCCGTCATGGCCGTCTACGACTGGACCGAGGTCGTCCCGCTCGTACTCGGCGGCCTGCTCATCGCCGCCCTGGGCGCGCTGCTGCCGGCGGGCTGGGCCGCCGGGTCCCGAACCGCCACGGCCCTGCGCACCGAATAGGAGCCGGACAGAACCCAGGGGCTCGCGCCCCCGCCGCGGGGAGCGGTGGGGGCGCGAGCCGTCCGGCCGGGTGTCCGGTCAGTTGCCGGCGGCGGAGAGATGGCTCGCGGTGACGGCACCGTAGAACGGCATCGCGAGGTTGCCGAAGATATCGGCGGTGCCGGGGCCACCGGGGTTCTTCCAGTCGCGCAGCAGCTCGGAGATGACTCCGACGGTGCTGTTGAGCGTGGCGCCGGCGGCCTGGAGCCGGAGCAGGGACGTCTCGCGGGCGAGCGTGTTGGTGGTACCGGAGGCGTCCAGGACGGAGTGGACCTTGTAGCCGCGGCCGAGGGCGGAGAGGGACGCGAACATCAGGCAGACGTCGGTGATGACACCCACGACGACCAGGTTGGGGCGGTCCATGGCACGGACGGCCTCGTCGAAGCGCGGGTCGTCGAAGGCGTCGACCTCACCGCTGCGGTGGATGACCGGGGCGCCGTCGGGCAGCTCGGCGACCAGCTCCGGCAGCAGGGGGCCGTTGGGGCCCTGGGGCGCGGAGGTGGTGGCCACGATCGGGAGGCCGAAGACCTTGGCGGTACGGGCCAGGGCCTGGGCGTTACGGCGGACCTGGTTCTGGTCGTGGTCCTGGACGCCGAGGATCAGTCCGGCCTGGTGGTCGACCAGCAGGATTCCGGTGTTCTCGGGGGTGAGGCGGTCGGTGAGGTAGCTGTTGCCGCTCATGTCTTCCTGACTCCTTGGGGTGCGGCCGTGGTCACGGCCTGGGCGGATGCCTCGCGCGCCGGCAGATTTTGTTGCTTGCGCATTCATCTTAACTTCGAAGGGCGGGCACCCATTCCCGCCCGGCCGGACGGGCTGGGGTGGTCTGCGTCACTCGGCGGTGTCGCCCTCCGCCGGGCTCTCCCCCGATGCCAGGCGCCCCAGCAGTCCGCGGAGCGCGACCAGTTCCTCCCTCGAGAGGCGGTCGGCGAACAGGCGCTCCACCACTTCGGCGTTGGTCCGCACGGCCGCCCGCAGCAGCTTCCGGCCCTCGTCGGTGAGCTGGATCATCGCGCCGCGCTGGTCCTCCTCGATCGGCGTACGGACCACCAGACCGCGCGCCTGGAGCCGGTCGGCCATCCGGCTCACCGCGCTCTGGGTCAGCACGGTCCGCTCCCGCAGATCCTTCAGCCGGATCCCCGCGAGGGGGATGTTCACCAGAGTGTCGAACTCGCTCACGGACAACCGGTGCCGCGCGGCCAGCTCCCGTTCGATCTCCCCCAGCACGGCCTGGTGGATCTCCATGAACGACCGCCACACCCCGACCTTGTACAACCGGGACATCACCGGCTCCTTGCCCGACACTTCCGCCTCCTCGTTGCATGCGCGTGCATCAGTTTCGCACGCCTGCGGACAAGTGCCCCGGAAGCACCTGCTCAGAGACCCAGATCGGCCAGCCGCTCCTCGTACGCGATCGCGACGTCCTCCAGGTCGTCCGCCGGGGCCTCCCACAGGGCTTCCGGCTCCGCCTTCACGCTCGCGGGCAGGGCCTCCCGCCTCGACGGTCGGGGCAGCTCTTCCCCGCGAGGCCGAACGCACGGCGTGCCGGGCGGACGCGACCGCCCGGCACGGGGCACGAGGGCCACGGCGCGAAGGCGGGTGCTGATGTTGACGATTCCACCCCGGCGCGCGGCATGACGGTGCCATGCTGAACGCGCCGATGCGGGGCCTTGTGCCGCGGTGCCGCGTCGGCTGTCGGGCATGTTCGGACCGTCGCGGACCCGCCCCGGGGCGGTTGATCGGATCGGGGCCGGACGGCCCACACCCTGATCGCCGGCCCCGGCGGTCCGGCCCGCGGCTGTCGGCCGCCCCGCCACGGTTTCCCGAGGGGCCGGCCGGTCCCCGCCGTCGCGGCGCGGATCGGGGAAAGGGGAACACCATCATCATGTCTTCACGCTCCGCCTTACGTCCGGTGCCACGTGCCGGGTCGCGTCGGCGGCTGACCGCGTTGCTGGCCGCGGGCGCCCTGCTCTGCTCAGGGTTCGTCGCGGTGGCCGCTCCGGCCGCGACCGCCGCCCCGGCGCGTGCGGCCGCCCCGGTGGCGTACATCGCCAACAGCGAGTCGGACCAGGTGTCGGTCGTGGATACGGCCACCGACACGGTGACCGCGACCGTCCCCGTCGGCGACAGGCCCTCCGGAGTGGCGGTGACACCGGACGGCGGCAGGGCGTACGTCACCAACCGCGGCTCCGGTTCGGTATCGGTGATCGACACCGCCACCAACGCCGTCACCGCCACCATCCCCGTGGGCAACGGCCCGTTCGGCGTGGCCGTGACCCCCGGCGGCCGGGGTGTCTACGTCACCAACTTCCTGTCGGACTCGGTGTCGGTGATCGACACCGCCACCAACACCGTCACCACCACCATCCCCGTCGGCGGACTGCCGAACAACGCCACGGCCGCTCCGGGCGGGGGCCGTGTCTATGTCAGCGGTGGCGCGGCGGTCTCGGTGATCGACACCGCGACCAACGCCGTCGTCGCCACCGTCCCCGTCGCCAGGCCCAACGGCCTCGCGGTGACTCCCGACGGCACCCGGCTCTACGTCAGCTCGCAGAACGCGGGCGTCGTCACCGTGATCGACACGGCCACCAACACCGTCACCACCACCGTCCCCGTCGGGAACACTCCCTTCGGCGCCGCGGTGTCCCCCGACGGATCCCGCGTCTATGTGACCAACATCGGCGGCAACAGCACCTCCGTGATCGACACCGCCACCAACACGGTCACCGCCACCGTCGGTGTCGGCTCCACCCCGATCGGCGTCGCGGTGACCCCCGACGGCGGCGAGCTCTACGTCGCCAACAGCCAGAGCGGCACCGCGTCGGTGATCGACGCGGCCACCAACACCGTCACCGCCACGGTCCCCGTCGGCAGTGGACCGTACGCCGTCGCGTTCACCCCGGCCGCCGCGACCGCCGCGGACATCGACGTCGATGTCACCGCCCGGCCGAACCTGGGCATCCTGGTCCCCTACCTCACATACACCTTGACCGCCCGCGACCTGGGCCCGAACGCCGTCACCTCGGCGACGGTCACCGCGACCCTGCCACCCGGCGCCACCGCAACCGGCCTGTCACCCGGCTGCACCACCACGACCGGCACCGTCACCTGCGCCTACGGCGCCATCGCGACGGGGACCGCGGCGAGCAAGACGTTCCGTGTACCCCTGCATCTGCTGTCCCTCGGCTCCGTGAAGGTCACCGGCGTCCGGACCGCCTCCTCACCCACCGACCCGAATCCGGCCAACGACAGCACCTCCGCCACCTGCACCGTCATCTCGATCCTCCTGGCCGCCTGCGCATAACCGTCTCGTCCCCGGCGGGTTCCGACCCCGCCGGGGACACCGGCGTTCCGTCACACCTCCCCCTTAACGAAAACGCCATTTTCGAAAATTTGATTTTCGATAAGCGGCTGGCTAGAGTGGCGCTTCCAGCAACGATCGTCGAACGGAGCGGCCATGGCCGAGGCAGCCGAGGCACCCGCGGTGTCACGCCGCCGCAGGCTCACCCCCGAGCGGGAGCTCGAACTGCTGCGGGTGACGGCCGAGCTGATCGGCGAGGTCGGCTACGACGGGGTGACCATGGCGGCGGTCGCCGAGCGCGCCAAGTGCAGCACGGCCACGCTCTACCGGCAGTGGGAGAGCAAGCCACGACTGGTGTTCTCCGCCTGGAAGGCCCAGGGGAGCACCCGCGGGGTCGACTTCTCGAAGATCGACACCGGCAGTCTCCGCGACGATCTCGCGGCCTTCGTGCGATATCTGGTGGCCGACGACCCGGCCAAGGAGCTGTTCGCCTCCGTTCCGGCGGCGATCGCGCGGGACGGGAGCCTCATGGAGATCCTCCGCGAGGTGCTGGTCCACCCTCTGCTGAAGGATTTCGCCGGGCTCTTCGAGCACGCCGTGGAGAGGGGGGAGATCACGGCCGGCAACCCGGTCATCGCGCTGGCGGACCGGATCGTCTTCGGCTCCTGGTTCGCGCAGGACGTCCTCCACGGCACCCCGGCCACCGAGGAACAACTCGTGGCCGTCGTCGACACGGTGCTGATGCCCGCCCTCACCGCACACCACCGGGCCGCCGGATGACCCACTGAGCTGACCCGGTCGCCGAATCCGGCGCCGCAACCACCCGAGCACCGTTCCCGCAGGGAACCGGCCGGTGTTCCGCCCTGCCCGGAGACGGCCCGCAACCCCCGCGAACCCCCGCGCATGCCCTCTCGGCATGCCCCCACATCCGTACACCTTCCGCAGCCCCGCGAGAGCACCCCGCCGGGCTGTCGGCACCGCACGCCCGAAAGCACCCCTCGATTCGGAGTCCTCCACATGGCTACCTTCCTGCACAGGGTCGGCCGGTTCGCCTTCCGACGGCGACGGCTGGTCGTCCTCCTGTGGGCGCTCGTCCTCGGCCTCGTGGGCGCCGCCGCCGTCGGCGGATCCGGGCCCACCAGTTCCGCCATCACCCTGCCGGGGACAGAGGCCCAGCGGGCCATGGACCTGCTGGCGGACAAGTTTCCCGCCGCCAACGCCGACGGGGCGACCGCCCGTGTCGTCCTCAGGGCTCCCGATGGGGAGAGGATCGGCGACGCCGGGAACCGGGACGCGGTCGCGGCGACCCTGGCGGAGGTGGAGAAATCCTCCCCGGACATCGTCCGGGTCACCGACCCCCTCGCGGCCGAGGCCGTCAGCGCCGACGGCACCACCGCGTACGCGCAGGTCACGTACGCCTCGGCGGATACGGAGCTGACCGAAGGCGACCACCGTGGGCTGGCGGACGCCCTGGAGTCGGGCCGCGACCACGGACTGACCGTCGAGGCGTCCGGCAACGCCCTGGCTCCGCCCGAGGTGAGTCACACCGCCGAGGCCATCGGTTTCGCCCTGGCCGCCGTCATCCTCCTCATCACCTTCGGCTCCCTGACCGCCGCCGGACTGCCCCTGCTCACCGCCGTGGCCGGGGTCGGGATCAGCCTCGCCGCCATCGCAGCGCTCAGCGGGCCGCTCGGCCTCAACAGCACCACCCCGGCCCTCGCCACCATGCTGGGGATCGCCGTAGGCATCGACTACGCCCTGTTCATCGTGTCGCGCTACCGCACGGAGCGCGCCGATGGCCACGACGCGCGCGAGGCCGCCGCCCGCGCCAACGGCACCGCCGGTTCCGCCGTGGTCTTCGCCGGGTTGACCGTGGTGATCGCCCTCGCGGGCCTGGCCGTGGTGAATCTGCCCATCCTCACCTCCATGGGCCTGGCAGCCGCCGGCGCCGTCGTCGTGGCCGTCCTCGTCGCCACCACCCTCGTCCCCGCGCTCCTCGGCTTCGCCGGCGAACGCGTCGGCGCACCCCGCCCCCGCCGCCGCGCCGCCGCCGCGGCCCGTTCCGGCCGGCCAGGCCTCGCACAGCGCTGGATCTCCGCCGTCCTGCGCCGGCCGGCGGCGGTACTCCTGCTGGCCGTGACGGCGCTGGGCGTCATCGCCCTGCCGGCCGCGAAGCTCGAACTCGGGCTGCCGGACGACGGCTCCAAGGCCGCCTCGTCCACCCAGCGCAAGGCCTACGACATGCTGGCGCAGTCCTTCGGCCCCGGCTTCAACGGCCCGCTCACGGTGACCGTCGACCACCGCGACCCGGCCGCCGCCGGGGAAGGCGCGAAAGCGCTGGGCTCCGCCCTCGCCGAGTCGCGGGGGCCGGCCGCCGTGAGCCCCGCGTCCTTCAACCAGGCCGGCGACACCGCCATCATCACCGTCGTCCCCAAGGGCGCACCGGACAGCGACGCCACCAAGAGCCTGGTGGACGAGATCCGTTCCCTCTCCCGCGACATCGAGTCGCAGACCGGGGCCCGCACCCTGGTGACCGGCACGACGGCGCTCAACCTCGATATCTCCGACAAGTTCAGCGCCGCGATCCTGCCCTATCTGGCGCTCGTCGTCGGACTCGCCGTCCTCCTGCTGATCCTGGTCTTCCGCTCCGTCCTGGTACCCGTCAAGGCCGCCCTCGGCTTCCTGCTGTCGGTGCTGGCCTCGCTCGGCGCGCTCGTCGCGGTCTTCCAGTGGGGGTGGTTCAAGGACCTGGTGGGGCTGGAGCAGACCGGGCCGGTCATGAGCCTGATGCCGATCCTGATGGTCGGCATCGTCTTCGGTCTGGCCATGGACTACCAGGTGTTCCTGGTGACCCGGATGCGCGAGGCGTATGTGCACGGCGCGGACGCCCGTACGGCGATCGAGTCCGGCTTCCGGCACAACTCCACCGTCGTCACCGTCGCCGCCCTGATCATGATCTCCGTCTTCGCGGGCTTCGTCGGCTCCGCCGACTCCATGATCAAGTCGCTGGGCTTCGGACTCGCCGTCGCGGTCGCCCTCGACGCCTTCGTCGTCCGGATGACCATCGTCCCCGCCGCGCTCGCCCTCCTCGGCCGCCGCGCCTGGTCCCTGCCGGGCTGGATCGACCGGATCCTGCCGAATGTGGACATCGAGGGCGAGAAGCTCACCCGCCACGCGCCGACCGCCCCCGGGGCGACCGGACCCGACCCGGTCGGCACCGGGGACACCTCCCGCTGACCTCCCGCTGACCCACCCCGCTGCCCCGCAGGCCACCTGCGGGGCGGCGGGGTGGTCAAACGAATTTTCTTATAGTTCGAATTGCGTGTGCCGGGCGACCGCATCCGAACGGAAATTCAGTCACCACCCGACGGCGCACCGCTTGAATCCGCCGCCCCGCCTCCCGGCACTCCCTGCGCTCCCTGCACTCCGGAAACCGATGCGCTATCCGCCACCTGCCCAAGCGTCGTTCAGCCCTGCCCTCGGAGGAGGAAAGTCACGAGGGCACACGAACGAGATAAGGGCATGGTCCGCTATTGGCGGGCTATTGATGTTCTGTTCGATATACGTCGCCAACGTCCATATGATCGACTGATTGTCGTTTCTCCCCTTCTCGTCGCTCGCCGCTGTGCGGCGGCAGGTCCGTCATGCCCAGCGCCGCGCCCCACCGCTCTGCCGCCGCGCCCACCGGGCGCGGCCCGATCGGACGGAGGACCGATGACCACGGATCAGAGTCTGCTGAAGATCTACAGCGACCGGACGTACACCCACACCACCATGGTGCGCCACCAGGGCACCGCCCTCGCCTTCGCGCTGGACGACCGGCGCCGCATCGTCTACACGGTGCTCGACCTCTCCACCCATGACGAGAAGCGCGGCGAGCTGGACGCCGCGTACTGGTCGGACAACCCCGTCGAGTTACCCTTCCCGGACGAAATCGTGAAGGTGGGCTACGGGGTGGTGCCCACGACCCGGCTGCCCCGGGTGAAGAAGGGCGGCCGGGCCGAGGCCGGCCAGGCGGACGAGCTGGCGCCGGAGGAGACCGACCGGTTCCTCTCCGGCACCGCGCGGCTCACGGCCGCCGCGCCCTTCCAGGTGCTCTCGGACGGCACTCATCTGGTGGTGCTGCGGCAGGCGATCGGCGCCGCCCACCCGGACGCGGTCCACACTCTCACCGGGGGCGGGGTCTCCGGGGTCGGTACGCGCACCGACTATCTCCAGGTGTCCGGCGCGAAGGTCCCGCTGGTCGCCGACACCCTGCTCTGCGACCGATTCCTGCTGGTCGGCGGGGCGCTGAAGCCGGTGACCGAGGTCCGGTTCAAGCGCAGCCGGCACCGGACACGGCCCGCGTCCGCGAAGGACAGCCTGGGCGCGAAGGACATGGACGGCAAACCGTTCCACGAGCCCACCCAGGAACTGGCCTTCATCCGCAATCTGACCGAGGGCCGCTTCACCGCCGTACTGACCCCGACCGCCGTGCAGGGACAGCGGCGCTGGCAGTTCTTCACGTACAACAACACCACCAAGCGGATCGACTCGTTCAATGTCGAGCAGGGCACCGACGGCCTCTTCAACACCCAGGGCACCCGGTTCTGGACCAGCCCGAAGAAGGAGTACCGGGGCTCGGTGTACGAGCGTTCGCCGGGTGTCTGCCCCTTCAGCGGCGAGGCGCTCGTCCCGGTCGTCCCCGAGAACCGTCTCGCCGAGACCGCGCTCCAGTTGAACCAGAGCGGCGGCACCGCCTATGTGAATCTCGGGACGGACGCCAAGCTCAAGTTCAACGGGCAGTCCTACACCGTCGAGGCATGGGTCAAACCGCAGACGGCGGGCGGTCCCGTGCTCTCCCGCTGGGCCGGTTCGGGCCAGGGTGGCTTCCAGCTGCGGATCACCAACACCGGCCAGGTCGCGCTGGACCACAGCGGCGGAACCCTCACCGCCACCCAGACCGTCACCGCGGGCGCCTACGCGCACGTCGCGGCCTCTTTCAACGGCACGACCGCCACGCTCTACGTCAACGGCGCGTTCAGCGGCAGCGCCGCGCTCGCCTACCCCACCGATGGCACAGCCGGGCTGCGCATCGGATCGGCCCAGAGCGGCGCCGGCTTCAGCGGCGGCATCGACGAGGTGCGGATCTGGAACCGGGCCCGCACCCAGGCCGAGATCTCCGACGAGCGGGGCTTCCGCCTGATCGGGAATGAGCCGGGCCTCATCGCCTACTACCGTCTGGACGAGGGCAGCGGCACCACGGTGTACGACCAGACGGACACCGCCGTCCACGGCACGGTCACCGGGACCACCGCCCTCTGGGTGACCTCCGAGGCCCCCATCAGCGACCATCCCGGGGTGCGCCGGGACAGCTTCACCGTCGCCGGGCGCGATGTGGTCTCCGGTCTCTCCGCCGTCCTCTACTACCAGCAGGAGGATGTCGACTCCGGCTACGAGGCCTCCGCCAGGCCCGCCAAGCGGCAGGCCCGGGTGGTACTCGCCTTCTCCACCCGGCCCACCGGGAACGCGACGGCCGAAGCGCATATCGCCACCGTCGATCTCGGGGTCGGCGTCGACGGCCGGCTGGCCGGCGTCCCGGATGTGCTCACCCTCACCGAACTGGGCCGCCCGGAGGAGGAGAGCGGCGATCTGATCCGGCAGAAGGACGAGCAGGTCAAACGGCTGAGGCAGGAGTACAGCACCCTCGTCGGCGATGCGGCGGCACGGACCGCCGCGTCGCAGGCCGGTCTGGGCACGAGCTACGACCCGACCAAGTCGGTGGTCGCGCTCCGGATCGAGAGCAACGACTACTTCCTCTCGTATGTGTCCACAGGGGGACAGGAACGCCTCGCCCAGCACTATGAGGACCAGGCGGGCGTGGTCGCGAGGTGGCGACTGGCCCCCGTCCCCGGCGGCGCCGCCCGGTACGGCAACCAAAGCTATGCGCTGGTGAGCCTCGCGGAAGGCAACCCGGTGGTGGTCGCGGCGGGCAGCGGGCAGCAGGTGACCCTGGCACGCCTGCCGGTCGACGCGAGCCTTCCGGCGAACGCCCGCTGGTATCTCAAGGGCGGTCTGACGTCCAGCGTCCAGATCCAGAGTGTCCACAACGACCTCTGGCTGGGGATCGGCACTCAGGTGGCCGAGGCCCAGGCGCCCACGTTCCTCCTCGACGCGGTCAGCGCCAACACCACCATGCAAATCTGGTACTACCTGATCGGCGCCCTCGGACGGGACCGCAGAGTCCTCCAGGCCAAACTGGTGCAGATCGCCCAGGCCGAGGAAGAGCTTGCCCGGGCCAGCAACGGTCTCCAGGGCGCCGCCGATCTAACGCTGAGCGTGCCCCATCTCGCCATCGACCCCAGCGGACTGAGCGTCGCGGGCGCGGTGCTGAAATTCGCCCGCACCAGCACTGCCCCCTCCCTCGTGGACAGCTCGACCGGCCGGGTGATCCTCTACTTCAAGGGGGACAACTCCCAGTTCTTCGCCGCCTATCTGGACACCGCGGCGGTCCGGGGCACCCAGCAACTCGCCGCCGGCGGGGTGACAGCGGTGTTCACGGCCCGGGACCCGGGTGTCGACCTCACCGGCACCACGATCACCGTGGCCAACTCCGTGGTGAACGGCGTGGCGATGGACGAGCTGTGCACCCTGACGATCACCCGGGGGACGGACCGGGAGACCTTCGCCCAGCTGCCCCGGAAGGCGAAGGATCTGGCCGCCGCTGTCAACGGCACCAGCGAGGAGCCCGTCCAGCTCGGCTCCGTGACCCAGGTCTCCGACACCGAGATCCGGCTCGGCCGCCCGCTCGCCCTTGCCGTGCCCAAGCAGTCCTATGCACGGATCGACGACCGCACCTATCTGGTCACCGCGCAGGCGGTCGAGTCGGCGACCTCCCTGCGGGTGTTCCCGGCACCGCCGGCCGCCGTGGTGAGCAAGACGGTGTCCCTGGTCCGCTACGACGTGGACAGCGCCTCCGCCTCACGGCCCGGGACCACCCTGGCCGAGGGATCGCGGTGGATCACCGTCAGCGCCGACAAGGGCGACGTCCTGGTGCCCAACGGCACCGCCACCGCGCAGATCACCGGACACGGCAGCCGCTGGCGGGCGGACGCCCCCGGCCGCTCCTTCCTCTTCTCCGGCGGCAGGATGACCCTGCCGGCGGACCGGCTGGACCAGGTCACGGTCCCCGGTGGGGATCTGACCCTGGAGGCATGGGTCAAGCCCGAAACCCCATATATCACCAACCCCCGTGTCCTCCATGTCCACCGGGGCACCACCAAGGCGGCCCTGGCCCTGATCAAGGGCCCGGCCAAGACCGGCGGCATGATCCTGGACGGCATCAACGACGCCATGCTGATCGAGGGCGCGGATCCCACCGGCACCGACTTCACCATCGAATGCTGGCTGAAGCGCACCACCGGGCGCACGGTCCCCGACACTATTCTCGCGATCGGTGCCAACGGGCTCTCCATGGGCTTCACCGCCGACGGGAAGTTCAGCTTCTGCTGCGGTCCCACCACCCAGACCCTCACCACCGCCGATGTCTACTCCGACGACCAGTGGCATCACTGGGCCGCCACCTTCCATCGCACCACCAAGGTCCAGACCATCGTGCGGGACGGGATCGAAGTGGCCCGCGGCTTCGCCACCACACTGCCCAGCGGTACGGGAGGGCTGATCGTCGGCCGTTCCGACAGCGGCACCATCCGCCACTTCGCCGGGCAACTGGCGGAACTGCGGACCTGGAGCCGGGTTCGTACCACCGCGGAGATCGACACCGAACGGTGGCAGCGCCTCGCGTCGTCGGCGTCCGGGCTGACCGGAGCGTGGGTCTACGAGACCGCCGCCACCACCGATGGCGCGCGGAGGTTCACCGACCTCAGCGCGCAGAACCGCACCGGAGGCGTCTGGGGCAACCCGGTGACCACCGAGTCCCCGCTGGCCGAATACCGTGTGGCGGCAGCCGTCGGCGACAAGGTGCGCCAGAGCCGGGACCTGTACCGCTTCGGCGACTGGGCGCATCTCGCGGCGGTGTACGAGCAGTCCTGGGCGCTGCGGTTCGAAGGCGCGGCCTGGGCCGAGACTCCCGACGACGACGCCCTCGACATCACGGAGGACCTCACCATCGAGGTCTTCGCCACGATCGACGCCATCGGTACCCGCCAGGGCCTCGTGTCCAAGGGCGCCCTCGGCAGCGGCGAGGACGGCACCGTGCCGTACCAGCTCGCCGTCAACGCCGACGGCAAGCTGGAGTTCGCCTTCGAGGAGCCCGGATCGGCCATCAAGCGCTACACCTCCACGAGCCCGATAACCGCGGGCTTCCGCCGCATCGCCGTCGTGCGCAAGGGCGGCAGCACCACGGAGGAGAGCAAGACACCGAAGCAGATCACGTACACCGACGCCGACAAGGTCCAGCGGACGATGACCGTCGATGTCGTGGACAAGGTGACGGCCAAGAAGTGGGACGACATCCGCTTCGTCGTGGACGGGACCGAGATCGGCGTCATCCGCTACAACGGCCCGGGCCCCCGGGGCAACAACGGGCCGCTGACGATCGGCCGGGTCGCCGAGGGCACTGCCGCCAACCTGCTCACGGGCACGGTCGGCGAGGTGCGGATCTGGAACACGGCCCGGGACGGCCAGGAGCTGGGCCAGCCCCTCCAGCCCCGTGACGAGGGCCTGATCGCCCGCTGGACCTTCGAGGAGAACGAGGGGAACACCACGGCCGACCTCGCCGGCGGCCACGACCTCAAGTTGCGCGGCGCCCGCTGGACCCGTGACCCGGACCCGAGGGCCGGATCGTTCCTGATCTACCGCAACGGCCAGACCGTCGCCTGCGACACCCCCACCGCCAACCCCCTTTCCTACTGGGGCGACGAGCAGCTGACCCTCGGCAACTTCCACGGCACGTTCGCCAGCGACAGCACGGGCAGCTTCGGCAGCTCCCACGCGGCCTCGTACAAGGGGGTCCTGGAGGAGGTCCGCTTCTGGCGCACCGCCCGGACCCGGGAGCAGATCCTCGACAACCTGTTCACCCGGCTGCGGGGCGACAAGCAGGACCTGGTCGGATACTGGCCCTTCGACGGAGAGTCGACGTACTTCAACACCGAGAACCTCCGGGACCTCTCCCTGCGGGGCAATCATCTCAACAACGACAGCAACGACGTCGTGCTCTCCACGGCCCCGATCTCCACCGACACCGCCATGGTGCGCCCCGCCCTCGCCGGACTGCGCACCCCCTTCCATCAGCTGATCGCCGCTTCCCCCACCGCCACCGAGTACGCCGACCTCCAGTACACCGCCGACGGTGAGGCCCGAGGCGTCCTCAAGCGGGCCTACGCGCACATCACCGGTGGCGCCTGGCATCTGACCACCGGTTACAAGGTCGGCGACCTGATCAGCGAATGGGTGAGCCAGGTCCAGTTCGACCCCCAGCTCATCGGCTACATCGAGGGCGCACCACCCGTCCCGTCGGAGAACCTCACCGGGGACAGCGACCCCTCGGGCACGGCGGAGGTGACGTTCAAGCAGTCGGAGGAGGTGACCTCGACGCTCTCGTCCAGCCGTGAGCGCAGTGTCGACGCCGCCTTCAGTTTCGCGGCCGGGGTGGAGGTCGACGCCCAGTTGCTGTTGATCACCGCCCCGCTGGGCATCGGCACCGCCCAGCCCGCGGCGGACATCGCGCTCCAGGCCCGGGTCGGGGGCAGCCTCGAGTACTCGAACGCCTGGACCGACGAGACCGCGGTGTCCCAGGGCAGCAGCATCGCGCGGGACACCACCGCGAGCCTCACCTGCTCCCGTGAGGCCCTCAACGCCTACCTCAACAGCAACACCGGCCGCCGCTATGTCCCGGCCAACAAGGGATACGCCCTCGTCCAGTCCGAGACCGCCGACGTGTACGCGCTACGTCTCGCCCACTCCGGGGCACTGGTGGCGTACCGGATCATGCCCAACCCGGACATTCCCAAGGACTGGAACATCATCACGTTCCCGATCAATCCGCAGTACACCAAGCAGGGCACCCTCGACGGCGCCGTCGGCCTGACCGCGACGGGCGCCAAGGTCTTCGACACCGCGTACCCCAACGCGGGCCAGCGCGCCGAGTACAGCTACTTCAAGCCCCGTGAGGCGTACGCCATCAAGCGGCGGATCCTGCGGGAGCGGCAGGAGCTGGAGAACTTCTACAACTCCGTCTCCACCGAGACCCATGATCCCGACCCCACCGCGGAACGCGCCAGCAAGTTGCTGGAGTCCTTCGTCGGCTCCGCACCCGCCGACGCCGCCAAGAAGCAGCCCACCGAGTCGGCGGGGTCCTTCGCCAACCGGAACATCGTCAACACCTACGTGTGGACGGCCGACGGCGGCTTCTTCTCCGAGACCACCGGCACCACCGACGTGGTCACCCAGACCACCGGCGGCTCCTACAGCTTCTCCGGCGCAGGAACCTTCTCCATGGAGACCAGCTTCGAGGTGGCCGGCATCGGAGTCGGACTCCAGTTCGACGCCTCACTGGGCGGCGGGATGACCGTCACCCGCCAGCGCTCCACGGAGGCCACCCGCTCCCACAGCCTGGAGGTGACCTGCAACCTGTCCCGGGACATCCAGAAGTACGTCGACGGCAAGGCCCAGTACGACGCGGCGAACAAGCCCGTCCTCACCGTCGGCAAGGTCGACGCCTACCGGTTCATGACCTTCTACCTCGGCCAGGACACCGGCAACTTCGACGACTTCTACCACAAGGTCGTCGACCCCACCTGGCTGGCCAACAGCACCGAACCCCACGCCACCGCCCTCCGCCAGGCCCAGCACTCCGACCGCAAACCCCCCTGCTGGCGGGTCCTCCACCGGGTCACCTACCTCTCCCGCGTCCTCCCGGCCGTCCCTTCCGCCGACGCCCCGCCCCTGGACAAGGCACTGCGCCAGAGCAGCGTCGACGTGGCCAGCAACTACGAACTGATCCGCCGCCTCGACCCTTACGTCTCCACGGCGATCGCCTCCCGCTCCGAGCTGGCCGACGCGACCCGTACCGCCCTGCGAACCCATCTGCCCCAGCTCCTGCCGCACCAGCAGGAGATCACCACCTTCCTCGCCGACTACTACGGCGTCGACAGCTGACCCCGGCCCCGCGGTGAACACGGCGGCGCCCCGGACACCCGACGGTGTCCGGGGCGCTGTCGAGGCGGTCCAGAGACGTACTCCGCCGTTGATCGCGGCGACGGGCGGGATCACCTCACCCCACATATCCTGTTGGTAGTCGTTTGCTACTTTGCGTGGTGGCCGGGGTGGATCCCGGCGAGCCCGGCCTCCTCGCGGCGAACCGCCTTCCTCCGGCACCGTCGGCCGGGCGTCCGGCTCCGGCCACTCGGGGGTGGGCGGAGATACGGAGGAGGAAACATGCGGTCGGTCATTCCCGACTATCTCGCCGAGGCCCTCGGAGATGTCGAGTCGGACACGTCCGGAGAGCCCGCGGACTACATCCCCGAGCTTGCGGCGGCGGACCCCGAGCGCCTCGGCGCGGTCTTCGCCACCGTTGACGGCGAGGTCTACGGCGCCGGTGACATCGATACCGAGTTCACGATCCAATCGATCTCCAAACCGTTCGCGTACGCGTTGGCGCTGGCCGATCGCGGCTTCGGCCCTGTGCTCGCACGAGTCGGTGTCGAGCCGTCGGGAGAGGCGTTCAACCAGATCTCCCTCGAAAGTGATACCGGGCGCCCCTTCAATCCCATGATCAACGCCGGTGCGATCACCACCCACTCCCTGGCCGGCCAGGAGGACATGAATCCGGCGGAACGCGTGGAGCGCGTGATCCGCGGCCTTTCGGCGTTCGCCGGTCGCGAGCTGAGGGCGGACGAGTCGGTGTGCGTGTCGGAGATGGAGCACGCGCACCGCAATCTCGCCATCGCGTACATGCTCCGCGGCTACGGCATCCTCACCGAGGATCCCAGGGTCGTCGTCGAGGGCTACATCCGCCAGTGCTCTGTGCTCGTCACCGCGCGAGATCTGGCCATGATGGCCGCGACGTTGGCCAATCGCGGCGTGAATCCGCTCTCGGGTGAGCGAGTGGTACCCGAACCGGTGGTGCGTCAGGTGCTGAGCGTCATGTCCACCTGCGGAATGTACGACGCGGCCGGTGACTGGGCGACCCAGGTCGGCATTCCGGCGAAAAGTGGCGTGGCCGGGGGCCTGATCGGCGCGCTCCCCGGCCAGATCGGCATCGCCACCTTCTCACCGCGGCTGGACTCCCACGGGAACAGCGTCCGCGGAGTATCACTGTTCGGGAGGTTCTCCTCCGACATGGGGCTGCATGTGATGGAGGTCCCGGCCGCCGCGCGGGCCATCGTACGGTCCAGCCATGTCGTCGGCGTCGGCCCGCATGCGGTCCGGGTCCTCCAACTGCAAGGCGGGATCGCCTTCGCCGGAGCCGAGAGGGTCGTCCGGGAGGTCGTGAACACCGCCCCCGCGGAAGTCGGGGTGGCTCTCGACCTGACGATGGTCTACTCGATCGATGACGTGGCACGGCGCATGTTGCTGGAGGTCGTGCGCCGGCTCACGCTGGATGGGCATGAGGTCTACCTCGTAGACCCGGAATCGATCATGCCCGATCCCGATCCCGGCGATGGTGGCCGGGTCACGGTCGTCGCCGATGTGGAACACGTCGTGCCGGGGCCGCACACACCGGCCCGGCGCGGGAGCCGTCCGACGCGGGGATGACTCTTCGGCCGGTATGGGCGCGACGGACTCCACGACCCTCTCGAACCGTCGTGGAGTCCACCGCCCCCGCCCCACCGTCGGTCGTGGGGCGGGCTCGGACATCAGGCGTCCGGTTGCTCTCCGGCGGTCTCGCGGATCCGGGCGCGGGTGGTGTCGGCCTGTTCCCGGATGCGCTGTTCCACGGCGGCGGGGACGCCCTGGTCGTGGAAGTGGGTGACGAGGGTGTCCAGGGTGGCCTCGGCGCGTTCGAGGTCGCCGGCCTTGGCGTGGACGGTGGCGAGGCGGCGGAACGCGGCGTTGAGGGTGAGGTTGTCCAGGCCGGTGTCCTGGTCGGTACGGGAGACGGTGACCGCTTCGGTGAGCTGGGCGACGGCGGTCTTGGTGTCGGGCTGGCGGACCTGGAGGCGTCCGTCGCCGATGGTCTGGAAGTGGCGTCCGGCGTTGGCGCCCCGCGCGAGGCGGGCGTAGGCGGCGAGCGGGTGGTCGCCGTGACGTTCGACGAGCTCCTGGAGAGCGTCGTTCCCGGCGGTGAGGTGGGGCGCGTCGGAGCCGAGGAAGGCCAGCAGAGTGCCTTGGTCGTCGCCGGTGAGGAGTTCGCCGACCTCCTGGTCCGCGCGGTCGAGCGGGGTACGGACCCGGATGGTGCGGGTGGGCGAGACCGTGCGGGCGCCGTCGAGGCCGGTGTGGACGGCGGTGACCTTGTAGAGGCCGGGTTCGGCGAAGTACAGGCCGTCGCTGCCGTAGCCGAGGTAGGCGGTCTCGTAGAGGGCCGGGTTCGCCTCGGTGAGGGTGACGGTCCGCTCCTGGGGGCCGTGTCCCGTGCAGGCGCGGGCGATGGGCCGGAAGACCCGCGTACGGCCGTACGGATCGGTGATCACGATCGTGGTCCGCTCGCCCTTCGGGCCGATCGCCTCGGCCACGGTCACATCCCCGCGTATCCCGGTGCGGGAGAGCCTCAGCTCGGCCATGACCGGCTCGCCGTAACCGAAGAACCGCTTCCCGCCCAGCGACAGGGACAGGCCCGGATCCTCGCCGGTGCCCGGCAGGGTGAACGACTGTGCGGTGGCGCTGAGGTCGAGTGCGGCGTTGGTGAGGGCGTTGTCGCCGCCGGGGACGATATGGCGGTAGAAGCCGTGGCGCAGATGACGCAGTTCGTTGTCGCTGAAGCAGTACGGGAAGTCCTGCCAGAAGTGCTCCGGCCGCCGGTCGCCGTTGGCGTACACCGACGGGTAGTTCATCCAGGACAGATCGCCGAAACCGTTGTTCGGCCCCAGCGGGGCGGGCGGGACGGCCAGATTCTTCTCCCAGGAGTGGAGCATGTTGAAGACATGCCCCAGCTCGTGGACGTAGGTGAACAGCTCCATCGAGGTGTTGAGGGCGTTGTAGTCCCGCAGGGCATTGTAGAAGACGGCCACGCCCTGGCGCTGCCTGCCGGTCTGGTCGAACATGATCCCGGCGATGCTGTCGTGGTAGGAGTGGTAGGTGGCGACGAAGTTCCAGATCTTCCACTGCTCGGTGTCCCGGTGAAGGCTGAAGTTGGCCTCCATCGCGGCATGCAGCTCGGCCTCCGACCACTTCAGGTCGGCTCCCGAGCCGTCGGCGACCACATTGACCTGGCCCCCGTTCTTGAGTTCGATGCCCGCCTCGGCGTAGGCGGAGGCGAGGGTCAGCACCCGGTTGCGGTAGCCGCGCGGGACGGCGGCCCCCCGCGAGGTGTCGTAGCTCTGGAAGACCTGGGTGCCCGCCATGGCGTCGGTCTCCAGCTCGACCGACCGCAGCGCCGGGCCCACATGGGAGCAGGAGAGTTGCAGCGACGCGCTGTTGTCGCGGGCCAGCAGGGCGAAGTGGGCCGCATTGTGCGGATTGTTCACACCGACCCGGTAGGCATGGAAGACGAGTTGTGTCCATGGTGAGTTGTTCGCCCAGGAGACGCCCGTTGTGCTCACATTGACCATGCCGGACCCCGATATGACGAGCAGCTCGGCGGTGGTGCGGAAGGAGTCGGTCCAGGTGTTGCCGGTGAACAGGTCGCCGCTGATGACGCCCAGGGTCCGCTCGCCCTCCATATCGACGCGCACCTCGACCCGCTGGTTGCCGAGGGTGCCCGTCCAGCGGCCGGTGAACGGGCGGTAGGCGGCGCGGTAGTGCTCGGGGAGCGCGGCCAGTCCCGGAACACCGAGCCGGTCCAGCGCGCCGGAGGCCAGGACCCCGGTCTTCCAGTTCAGCAGGACTCCCTGGGCGCCCTTGATCAGCAGACTCTGCCGGGTGCCGTCCGCCGCGGGCTTGTACGGCGCCACATGGTCGAGCCCGGAGCGGAAGTCCTCCGGCAGCGCGGCCCAGCCCGCGCACCCCGACGCGTCCGGTCCATCGGTGATCAGCGCCTCGCGCACGACTCCGGTGGACCAGTTCAGGGTGAGGACCCGGTTGCCCTTGAAGAAGTACGTCTGCCGCGAGCCGTCCGCCGCGTTGGGCGCCTGGAACAGGACGTCGACCTGGGAGCGGTAGTTGGCCGGAAGGGCCGTACCCCAGTTCGCCAGCGTCGTCCACGGCCCCTCACTCACGACACGTCCGCCCTGGTCCCAGTCGTACCAGGTGTAGGTGTTGCCGTAGAAGAAGAGATTCTGCTGCGGCTCCCCCGGCCGGGACAGCAGCACGGCGCCGACAGCGGCGCCCCGCTGCTGGAAGTTGTACAACGGGGGTGCCAACGCGGTGAGCCAGTCAGAGCCGATCCGCTGCTGCTCGTTGACCAGGGCACCCTCCATACCCTGCGAGAACAGCAGCCGCCACTCACTGCCCGCCGGAGCCGCCAGCACCCAGCTGAAACCCGTCGCCTTGTAACGTATGAACCCCATTGACCCGTACTCCTCTCAGAGAAGGTGAAGCCTGCGGAACTGGCCGTTCGATACGCGCCGCTCGCTTCCCGCATCGCCCGGAGGTGAGGAGAGACCAGTCGTCGGCCTCGGCCTTCGCGGGTTGTCCCGGTGCGGGTGGGGTAGCTGTGAATCTTCATGAGTTTCCGGCCTCGGTGGCCATGGAGCATCCACACCCGGGCAGTGGCCTCCCCTGGGCCGAGGGCGAGCGCCGCGGGGGCTTCCTGGCGAGCGGGTAAAGAAACGGTCATGCCGAGCCGGGCACAGTCGACCACACCGGGCCGTCACCGAAAATCGAACAGACAGCCCGATACGGTCGCACACAGACGGAATGGCGTATACCTCCCTTATGGGAGCCTGCCTGCGCTCCCGCGATCCCGGAGCGCTCTTTTGTTGTGGGCATCCGAAGGAGCGATCACCCCCGCACACCCCGTACACGAGTCCAGCAGCCCGGACGGTGGGCCGTCCCGGAGGCGCGTCCCGTGCCCACGAGGTCGTGGAACTCCACGAAGGGCGGCCCGCCGGCCGGCTCGCTCGAAACGGAACCCCCGCGTCACCCCCCAGAACGACCGGAACCCACCGGCCGCGGAAGGACCCACCGACGCCCCGTCCCCGCACCCGGCGCCGCCGAGCGCGGGACGACGCGGCGGTTCGCAGTCCGTGCCGCAGTAGACCGAGCGGTGGACGCTCCATCAACTCCCTTGATTTCCGGGCTACTTCATGTGATCCGACCTCTTGTGTGCACCCCCGGCATGGACTAGATCTCTTCTCGCGATTGGTACAGACCACCTGACCCCACTCAGACAAGGCCACCAGCATGTTCAGACGCGCCTCCGCGTTCCTGGCGACGGCTCTGCTCGCCTCGCTCATCGCGGCCCCCGCGACCGCCCACGCCGATGACGACGACGACAGCCGCCGGCTGCCCGGCCACCGTGTGGCCTACTTCACCGCCTGGAGCGCCTACAGCGGCTTCTCCGCCAAGAAGGTCCAGGACTCGGGCCAGGCGGCGAAGCTGACCGTCATCAACTACGCCTTTGGCAACATCTCCCCCGAGGGCACCTGCTTCGAGGACAACCTTGCCGACCAGGCCGACGCCTGGGCCGACTACCAGCGCCCGATCGGCGCGGCCGACTCGGTGGACGGCGTCGCCGACACCTGGGACCAGCCGCTGAAAGGCAGCTTCAACCAGCTGCGGAAGCTGAAGGCGAAGAACCCCCATCTGAAGGCCGTCATCTCGATCGGCGGCTGGGGCTGGTCCAAGCACTTCTCGGACGTGGCCGCCACCGACGCCGCGCGCAAGAAGTTCGTGGCCTCCTGCGTCGACCTCTACATCAAGGGCAACCTGCCGCAGCTGGGCTCGCCGGAGGGCGGCCCGGGCAGCGGCGCGGGCGTCTTCGACGGCATCGACCTCGACTGGGAGCACCCGGGCGGCGACGGTCTGCCGGACAACTCGGTGCGCCCCGAGGACGGCCGCAACTTCACCCTGCTGCTGGCCGAGTTCCGGCGGCAGCTGGACGCGCTGGGCGACGGCGAGCGGGGGCGCCACCTGCTGACGGCGGCCGTCGCCGCCAACACCGACGTCGCGGACCGGCTGGAGCTGCGGAAGGTCGCCCGCCATGTGGACTTCCTCAACCTGATGACCTACACCATGCACGGCTCCTGGGAGCCGCAGGGCCCGACCAACCACCAGGCGAACCTCTACACCGACCCGGCCGACCCCTCCGGCCCCGGCTACAGCTACAGCGCGGACCGGGTGGTGCGGCACTACCTGGCCGGCGGCCTGCCGGCCCGCAAGGCGGTGCTCGGGGTGCCGTCCTGGGGCTACGGCTGGACGGGAGTGCCCGCCGGGGCGAAGAACGGCCTCTACCAGCCCGCCACCGGCATGTCCCCGCGCGGCGGGGGCCAGCTGCCCTACAAGGCCATCAAGGACCTGCCGGGCACTGTGCACACCGACCGCAAGCACGGCGCGGCCTGGAAGTACGACGGCACCGAGTTCTGGACGTACGACACCCCGGCCACCGCCGCCCAGAAGGCCCGCTACACCCAGCGGAACGGCCTCGGCGGCGTGATGGTCTGGTCCCTGGACGGGGACGACGCCCAGGGCTCGCTGATCACCGCACTGGACCGCGGCCTGCGACGCTGACCCACGGCCGCGACCCGGTGGCGGCCGGGGCGACCCGACCGCCACCGCATGCGGCAGCCGAAAACACAGAATCCTCCCGGTTGCGGCGCTGGATGGCGCGCGGCTCGATCTGCGCGCGCCAGGCTTCCCCGACACACCGTGGTCACTAAAGCCATCTCACGTTCATCGCTCAGGTCCGCTGCCCTTACGACGGCCCGGGCAACAGGCCCCCTATCCCCGTTCTTCACGTTCTTCCACTGCTGGAACTGGCATCTGCCGGGACGGGATCACGAACTATGAGACGAGGTGCCTCGCTTATGGAGCGGACGATGCGCTTCCGCCCTTCTCCGTTCTGGCCAGCGGAAGCACGTACTCACCAGCAAGACGCGCCAAGTGCAAAGGTAGAGGCCGGGCGAGCGGTGGGTAATCGTCGTGGTAGCGCAATTGATGCGTGAGAGTCGCCCACTCTGTCGGCCGGTCGGGCGAGTCCCCTTCACGCCCCGAGTCCGCCAGCGCCTTTTCCGACAGAATGCCTAGTACGGTGATTTCCAGCTGCCCGGGGTTCCAAGCGGTCTTCCCGGGTGCTGTCCGACCCTGTGCCGTGGGCGCCAGCTTCATGAGCCCCTTGGGTAGTTTCGCCGCTGTGTGCGGGGTCGAGGCCGTACTCGCGAAGACACGGCTCTCCGCCGCCGCAGTCCCCCACACCCCCTCGGAGAAGCCGACCCTGCCCTTGGCATCGTGGGCGTACCACTCCGCCACCTCCTCGCGCGCGTTGGCGTCCCGTACGAGCACCACCCGCAAGTCGTCGCCGTAGAGGGTGTGGCGCTGAGCGGGTTCGGCACCAAAGCCGAGCATGTCGCGATCCAGTGCGCCATTTCGCAGGCCCGGCCAGCACCGGCGCAGATTGCCGGCGTCCGCCAGCAGGAGCGTCGGGCGGTCACGGAGCTGGAAGAGCAGCGCACGGATCTGCCGCTCGGTCTCCCGCTGCCTGTGCTGCTCCACACCCGGGCGGGCAGCGGACCGGGGGCCTTGCCGGGTGACCTTGCCATCGGCAGAGCCTTTCGTGCCCTCCCCCATGCCTGGCCCCTTACCCGGCTCCGCCACCGGTTCCGCTGACTGGGAGAGCAGCAGCAACAGCTTCGGGTACGGCACCCATTCGGCACGTTCGGCGTCCCACCCATCGATGACGCCAGGCCCTTCCCCGGGGCGGACCCGCACCGCGACCAGCCGGTGGACGGGGCACTGCGTGGGCCCCTTCCTGGTATGGCGTACGAGCCAGAGGGCCACGTACTGGAGATCGCCGGGAACTCCGGATCCCACCCGGTGGGCCGGCGGACTGATCGCGCCGAGCTGCCGGAAGGCGTCCAGCCAGGTCCACCTGGCCCGGTGCTTCAGCCCGCTGTCGGTGTCATCAGGCAGGTTGACGAACTGGCTCAGCCGGCCCTGCCGCGCCCAGGCGATGCGCAGCGCGTGTTTGGGGTCGGAACCTGGGACAGCCAGGAAATGCTCCTTGCCAGCGATCTCCGCGATCACAAATCCGACCCCCTCGGGTCGAGGGCCCATCCGGTCCGCCACGAGTCGGCAGCGCCCTTCGACGGCTTCGGCCAGCCGGACGGCCTTCGGATACCTGCGCTCCTGGGAGACCGGCAGGGCGTCGGCCAGCGGCCCGGCGTGCCGGGCTCGTACGCGGATCTCGATCCCCTCGCCCTGCCACCGCCAAGTGTCGCCGTCGGCCGGCCCCACCCTCTCCCCGGGAGGGAATCCAATGAGTTTCGGCAGTTCGGCGAGGAGTGCGGTACGGGTCTCCGCAGACTGCCAGAAGACGTCAATCTCCAGGGGCCGGCCGTTCAGCGCGTGCGCCAGCGCCGCCCGCCGCTGCAAGGCGAGCTGCGCGTCCCGGCCATCCGGGCCACGTCCGGCACCCGAACGGGGCAGCAGTGAGGGGGTATTGCTCCGGGTTACCCGTGTGAGGTCGGGAACCCGAATCAGCATGGGGCGGAGCCCTTCCTCGACCCAGGCATCCAAATCTGCCCGCTCCCGTGGCATCAGCCCGGGCCCGACTTTGTGCTGGCCGATCGACGGGTGGTAGACGATACCGGCGGCCACGTCCCCGGATCCGTTGATCCAGCGTTCCGGATGAGTGAAGAGCGCTGCGGGCTCCGGGTAGTTCCGCACGATATCCAGCTCGGGCACTAGCGGCGCGGGGCTGTGGTGGCGCCAGGCCAGTTGCTTCAGCCGCCGGTCGTAGCCGAGGGTATTCACCATCAGCCGATGGCCCCGGTCCTGGCCTCCCGGCCACGGCAGCGGAGCATCGAGCAGGACGGTTGTTCCGCCGAGCTTGTGAGGCCCTACGTCGAACCGGGTGGCCCATCGGCGTACCTGGGTGGACACATGGACACGGAACCGCGGGGCGAACGGCACGGTGTGGACGGTAATGGTGAGACAGGCCGAGTAGTACCAGGTCTGCCCGCGTCGCTCGTACCGCTGGGGCGGCCAGGAAACGAGTCGCGCACTGTTGCCCGAGCTCTCGACACGGAAGTGGAGTGTGGTGTCCCCAGTGCGGAACGGCCGGACGGCCAGCCGGAAGGCGACCCATTCGGGCAGCAGGCTGTAGAGCCGTGCGGCGGGTTCGGCGGTTCCGCCCGCCGAGGTCACGGTCTCAGCGAGATCGACCGATTCGACCTCCCAATGTGGAAGCTGGGCGGCCTGGGCCGGGTCGTCGGAGCGGAGCCTCTCCTCCAGATCGGCGCCTTCGGCCTCGTCCTCCTCCCGGTACATGCCCGCCGCCCAGGTGCCGATCACCGGGGCCAGCACCTCCGGCGGGACGGCTTCCCGCGCGTAGAGCCACGGCAGACGGCCGTCCGTTCCTGCGTTGCGGCCGGTCGCGATGACACCGGGAGCCAGCGCCTGGAGAAGGGAGTTGAGCCGCCGTACGGGCAGCCGGTCGGGGCGGACGGAGCCCTTGCCGGTCTCGGCGTGGATCCTGGTGAGTTCGGTGTGCAAATCCTCGCCGAGCCGCAGCACCCTCATCTCTTCCCGCCACGGTCCGTGGAGCGGGTCGGGTTCGTAGGCCGCGACGCGAATGGCGTGATACACGAAAGCCTCCTGAAGCTGGAGTTCAGCACTTACGGGTGGGCAGGGGCGAGCAGGCGGGCGAGCATGCGCCGGAGCGGTTCATACAGGGCGCGGGCGATGAACTGCTCCTCCGCGCTCTTCGTGCTGCCGTCGAAGTACGGGTCCAGCACGGCGAGCACGCTGTGCAGCAGGCTGGACTCGGGAGTGTCGGTTCGCGGTGGTACGGCCCCGCGGTTCGGGGCGAAGGCGGCGTCGACGAAGACCACCCGGGCCGGTACGCCGCCGCGCACCAGCCGCCCGATCACCTGCCACATCAGGACCAACATGTCCCAGGTGACCTGCTCCCGCACCTCATCGGCGAGGCGGCTCCACGCCATCGAGCGGGCGAGCACCTGGTACCAGTACGAACGGGCGAGGCGGCGGACCTCGTCGGCGCCTTCCTCGACGGTGGCCTGTCCCCGTACCCAGGTGTCGAAATCACCGCCGGTGACAGCGCGAACGATCCAGTCGTTGACGGCGTGGACGGCCAGGGACAGATCCTCTGGGTGCGGATTGGGGCGTGCCAGAAAGTAGACCGTGCCGATGGCCGCCTCGTCGTCTTCGTTGAGGATGTTGTGCCCCCGCTCGACAGCCAGCAGGGGTGCCACGAGGATGTCCGCATCGAGGTCCCTCAGGTGCTCGACGTCGCCCCGGCGCAGTGACTTCGCACGGTAGGCGGACGGCGCCTCGTCCTCCGGGGCGATCTCCTCGTCGTCCGAGACCAGACACAGCACGCTGTCGCGCCAGCGGGAGTTGAGGTTGTGCAGGGTGTCCGCCACGATGCGTGCCTCGGTGTAGCTGCCGACCAGCAGGAGGATCCGGTCGCGCTCCGGCGGGAGGGAGAGCAGCTCACGCTCCAGTGGACCTCCTTCGAGGGCTTCGTACTCCGCCGCGCCGAGTTGGGTCGCGATGCGGCGCAGTTTCTCGGGGCGGTCGTCGGGGTGGATTCCCGACAGACGCAGCTTCTCGTCGCCGTCGTCGATGAACTCGAAGCGCATCAGGCTCTCGTCCGCAATGCGTTCGGTCACCTCGGCCGGTGGCTCGATGATCACACCAACCGGGACGCAGACGTGGTAGCGACTGGACGAGCCCGCCCAGCTGCTGCCGGACATGAGCAGCAGATGGGCGCCGGGCTTCCCGTCGACGGAGGCGAGGTGGGGCATGGCGCGCAGCAGCTCACGTCCGACGCCACTGCATCGGAAGAAGGTCAGCTCGCCGCTGCGGACTCCGCCCTCGTCCTCGCCCGGGACCCGGAACTGGAAGCCGAGCACGTTGCCCATCGGGGCCTCGGGCACCATCGGACCGTAGTCGAGCGGTCGGCGGTACATCGTGTTGTAGCCCAGACTGAGGGCGGCCTCGACGCGGGGCCACATCGC
Organism: Streptomyces sp. NPDC059248; assembly: GCF_042753905.1. NCBI lineage: Bacteria > Bacillati > Actinomycetota > Actinomycetes > Kitasatosporales > Streptomycetaceae > Streptomyces > Streptomyces sp. NPDC059248. Next base: position 79,496 of record NZ_JBHYZV010000013.1, read on the forward strand.
GTTGATCATGGCGAGTCGGGGTTCCAGGGCGCTGAGAAGCAGCGTGAACTCGAAGCGTTCGGCGAGCTTCTGCCGCCACTGTTCAGGAGTCTGGGGCGGTGGCTTGGGCTTCCGGCGGCGCCCGCGCCCCTTCTGCAGTTCTTCCTCCCCGCGCTGCCACTCGTCGTACTCCTCCTTGTACCGCTGCTCCCGGACGGCCATGTACTGCGCGTCGATGCGGAAGACCTTGTCCATGACCTCGGCCAGGCGGCGCCGAGTGTTCTCCGGGTTGCCGGTGTGGAGCAGTTCGTTGAGAAGGGAGGTCAGCCGGCTGAAGTCCTCCTCCGTCCTGCGGCTGCGGTCGGCGAACGGGTTGTCGCGGAAGGCGTCGAGAAGCTTTCCGAGAGCTTGTCTGGGAGCGTGGTCGCGGTGTTCCGGCCCGCTGTCGTCAGGGAGTTCGTAGCGTTCGTCGAGCAGTCCGAGCTGGAGTGTCCAGGCACTGAAATAGCCTGTCCGCACCCATTTGCGCAGCTCGTACCCGGCGACGAGCATCGCGTACAGTCGGTCGGTGGCTAGTCCGGCGGTGCTGAGGGCGGCGGCGAAGGTCTCCACGTCCCGCTCGGAGAGCTGGGTGCGCCCGCTCTCCGCGAGTTCCCGGATCTTGTGCCGACTCAGCCGGTCGATGAGGCCCTTGTCCTCGTCGCTGGCGAGGACGACGGCGGGTGCGAAAGTCTGGTCGAACTGCATCTGCACACGGTCGGCCTCGTCGATGATCACGAGGTCGCTGCGACGGCAGGCGAGTTCGAGGTAGCGGATCCGCTCGCCGTTCTGAGGGCGGGGCGGCGAGGCGTCGATCAGTCCGGCCGGCGTGGCGACCCAGATCAGGGCATCGACCAGGGCGCGGGCTCCGTGATGCCGGGGGCAGGAGGACCAGTACGGGCAGCTCTTCGCCCTCTTCTGCCATGCGGAGGCCTGTCTGCCGCTCCTGTCGCGCCGCGGGTCCGAGGGGGGCCGGAGCCGGGAGCAGGGCGCCTCACCGAAGGCGAGCGGCTCGGTTGACGAAGTGGTGCCCTGCCGAATGACGTTGAGAACGCAGGAGGTCCCGAGGTAGGCGAAGGCGGGGTCGTCGTGAGCGAGCAGCCGGTGCTCGCCCCGGCCCGCCAGTCGGCGGTGCAGCCGCTGGGCGTGCCGCTCCCGGCCGGAGGAGCCGAGCACGGGCGCGGCACCGCCGTTGGTATAGAGATTGTAGAGCTGGACGAGCTTCAGTACCTCCGCGACGTCGGTGACCACGATCGTGGTGCGCTTTCCGAGCTTGGCGAGATGGACCGCGACGATGTCGCGCAGCGTGCTCTTACCGGCGCCGACGATGCCGAGCAGATGCTGGATCCCGTCGACCGTGAAGGTGTAGTCCTCGCCCTTGCCGGCCTTGTGGAACGTTCCGTTCTCCATGGTGGACAGGTCGAAGCCCCGCAGCCGCTCCAGCCAGCGCGGCGGCCTCACGCCTCCGGTGTGTGCGTACACGGCGTCCATCTCCGCCGCAGTGCGCTCCAGGCTCTTCCTGGTGAAGACCAGAGGCTCTCCGCCACCAGCCGGTTCCAGGTCCGTGTCGTGAGCGACGAGGGGAGTTCGAGGGACGGGAGGCAGGTCGACAACGGCCATGGTGCGGCTGACCGGAAATGCGTGCGGGCCCTGGCCCGCGACCGACATGGGCTTGCCCGCCAGCGGCGGCGCGGCACGCAGAAGTTGCTCATAGACGGGGAAACGGTCCCCGGCGAGGGAGATTTCGCGGCGGGTGGCGGGCGACTCCGTGTCCGGCACTTCGTAGCCGCGTACCCTGGAGTCGAACCTCTGGTAGCTCTCCAGCGCCTCGCGCCAGGTACGGCTTCTGCGCAGCGTCCACAGCGAGTACCGGGCCACCCTCAGCGTCTGCGCGGTGTCCGGTGGCAGCGACGCTCCGTACGCCTCGGCGAAGCCGTATCCGCTGAAAAGCACCCAGGCGGCGCCCGCGGGGCTGCCCGGCATCAGCTTCTGCTGCAGGTAAAGACCGAGCTCCACCTGGCAGAGCGCTTCCAGAGTGGGCTTGGGCACGGACGGCCCCAGGAACGCCTGAAGTGTGTGGAGTACATTGGTCAGGGGCGGTGTGATGCTACGCATCGTCCGTCTCCTCTCTCTGGGCTCGTTCCACATCGGGCACGAGGTCCATGGGTGTGGTGAGTACCAGCCGGTCCCGCAGAAGAGCGGGAAGGGCGTCGCCGAAAGCCTTCCGATAGCCGTCCCGCCCGGCGAGCGCGTCAGGGACCACGACGAGGGTGCAGTCCGCGAGGGAGGCACTGTCGGCGATATGTACAGCCAGCAGAGCCGGCTGCAGGCGGTCGTACACCTGGATGTCCACGATGCCGGGACCGGTGTCCCTCAGCCGGTAGGCGGACAGAGGGCCCGACAGGGCCGCATATTCGATCCCGGCGCGCTCCAGGGCTCCGCGGGCGGCCTCTTCAGTCCGGTGCGGCAGTACGAGGAACGTCCGCAGCGAGCGCCGCAGGATCCACACCTGGTCCGGCTCGCGAATGAGTTCCAAAGGCTTGTCGCGCGGGCATTCCTCCCCCTCACACCAGATGTCCTCGTCTGCGGCGGACGGCCCGGGTACGGGCACGGCCCCGTCCGGGGGCAGCGCGGGGAGGCCGCACGAGGGGCAGCGCAGGAAGACTCCGTCGACGAGCGCGGATTCGGGCAATGGCCCATAGAGGTCCTTGACCCGGCTCCAGACGGCCCTGCTCCAGGCGGGCCCGAAGCGGTCCTGCTGATGGACCACCGGGTGGCGGGCCAGGAACCGCCGGCACTGCCGATAGCGCTCGCCCGTTCCGCACCGCGCTTCCAGATCGCCCAGAAGCGCGCCGGCGTGCGCCGCCACGCCCCCGTCCGGCCCGTGCGAAGCGACTTCGAGGCACGACCGGGTCGGCATCCGGCCCGTCGGGTGCACCAGCGTCGCGCCCGGGGTGACCAGGGAGGCGGGAACCGCAAACAGCGGATCGCCCGCCGGTCTGGTCCGGCACCACTCCCACAGCTCCGGAAGGCTTCTCGGCGGTGTCTCCCCGGCGTCGAGGCAGTGCATCACCATGTGGTCCAGCGCGCCCTGGGCGAGGGCGGGATAGGGCAGGGCGAACGAGCGGAGTCCCTGGACTTCGGCGAGGTCCGCCACCATACGGGCAAGCTCACGGAAGAGTGCGCTGCCCACACCCTCGGGCTCCTCCCCGGTGCCCTGCCGGCCGGCCCGGCGGGCCGCCCCCGCCCTCATGCCGCCGCCTCGGTGGCGAGCGAGGCCGAGCACCAGCGGGCCACTTCGCACCGCTCACAGGAGCGTCCGGGAACGGCCGTGTAGCGGTCGTCCCCGTGCCAGTCGGCCACCATCGCCCGCAGGATTTCCTCTGCCGCGGTCCGGTTGGCCGAGGTGAAGGGATCGATGATCTCCAGGTCGGCGCCGCCGGGGCGCAGCACCTCCAGTTCGACCCGGGCACGGGACGGCTCACCGCCCAGGTCGCCGCGGGCGATCAGCACGACCGCCAGCGCCAATTGGGGGTAGTGCTCCAGCAGAGAGCGGTTGGGCCGCCGGTCGGTGGCGGAAGTCTTGGTCTCACGCCACACCCACGAGCCGGCGTCCCGGTAGAGCAGGTCGGGTGCGGCGATCACCACCACGTCGGCGGTAGTGTCGTGCCGCACCACCCGGGGTTCGGTCCGCACGTCCGTCCCGTCCCCGACGCACCGCAGTGGGCAGACCGCAGCGTGCCGCCGCAGCAGGAGCGCGCCGAGCGTGCGTTCGCGGTCGGGCAGGTCGAATCCGCCCGGCACCCACTCGTCGGGGACCTCCACCGTGCAAGGTCGTGGCGATCCGTGGCCGTGCCGGCCGGCGAGATAGGCGTGCAGGGCCCGGCCGCGCTCGGCCGTCACCTCGCGTTCGACGGAGTCCGCCGGGGGCAGGTGCAGGCGGCGCATGTGGTCGCGGGCCGGACAGGCCCGGTAGTTGCGCCCGTTGGTCACCGACCAGGTGCGGCGGGGCCGGTCCCGCGCCTCGACGCCCAGCAGTCCCGGCGCCGCGCGCAGGGCGGGGCAGACCGACAGGTAGGGGCATTCGCCACAGGCGGATCCGGGGCGGTACTCCCGTCCGTCCAGTACGCCGGTCAGGGCATCGGGGCCATGCTCGCGGTACCGGGCGAGCGCCTGCGCCCGGGTGCCCGAGAAGAGCTCCCGCGTACGGCCGTCGAACAGCGCGAACTCCACGATCCGTACGTGCTCCGGCGGCGGCCCCGGGGCGCCTTCGGCCACCACCAGGGCGACGACTGCGGTGAATCCGTCCGGCGGCAGGTCCCGGTTCAGGCGGTGCACGGGCAGACGGATTTCACGGTAGGCGCCGTCGGCGGAGGCCAGACAGCGGCCCCACACGGTGAAGCGGTACTCCTGGGCGTTGCGCGGATCGGGACCGGAAGGCCGGTAGCGGTACGTCCACGACTCGGGGACCTCCTCCAGGGGGCGTTCCGGGTCGGTGGGGAAGGCCGCTGCGTACGCCTTCACACCATGGTCCGTCCAGTTGCTCAGGCCGTCGTGCGGGGGCGCGGTACGAGTGCGGGGCGGGCTGTCGGAGGGCCGGGAGCGGGTGTCGCAGGCGGCCATGAAGGGGCCGAGTGCGAAGTGCTCCAACCGCTCGCGGCGCCGTGGTACGGGGTCGGACGTGTGGTAGCCGCGGGTCTTGAGAGCATCGGCGGCGGGGCACCGGAACTCTCCGTTCTTGAACATCCCGGCGGATACCGTGATGACTTCGGAGGTGCGGGTCACACCGTCGGGCGGCAGCCATGGCTGTGACATTTCCAGTTCCATTTCCATTTCCATTCGGAGGGAAGAAAGATGACCATGAGGGAGATCGAGGAGATCGGCAATGTGGAGAAGAACTACGAAGTACTGGACATGGTCGGTGACGGCGGGCAGGGCGATCTTTTTCTCGGTCGTGATCGCCGAAGTGGGGAGAGGGTGGCGCTGAAGCTCCAGAAACCCCGGGGTCTCGGCCCGGAATGCTATTTCCGCGAGGCCGGGGATGAACTTGTCGGAGAGGGTTCTCGCATGATGATGCTGACGGGAATTCAGGGGATTCCCGAAATCATCGGCTCCGGGACGCATCGAGGACGCCGGTGCCTGGTCATGGAATTCGTCGAGGGGTGCCAGCTACAGCACGTCCTGCTGGCGAAACGACCGGTCAAAGATCCCATGGTCGTCGCGTCCGTCATCGGCCAGCTGTGCGAAATTCTGGGGGAAGTGCACGACCGAGGCTTGGTGCACTGCGACCTCAAATCGGAGAACGTCATCGTCCAACCGGACGGCCGTCTCCGTCTGATCGACATGGGTCATGCGGTCATGGAGGGCGAGGCGACGTTCGAGGAGCGCGGCACGCTCGGCTGGGCCTCCCCCGAGCAGTCCGATGCCTGTCTCTCAGGTCTGACGCGGCGGGCGGACATCTTCGGGCTCGGCTGCATCCTGCTGGAGATGACCGTCATGCGGCTGCCCTACGGCGGAGTGGAGGGACGGGCGGAACAGGGCTGCCCGGTGCTGCCGGCCGACCGGCTCGCGGAGCTCCCCCCGGAATTCGCCTCCCTCGCGCTGCGGATGGTCCGGTGGGAGGCGGAGGAGCGCCCGGCGGATGTCCGTGAGGTGTTCGACGGGCTCCGCAGGCACCTGCCCGGGCCGGGCTCGCGGCCGCCGTCGAAGCGGCTGCGCCCCGACCCGACGGAGTACTACCGCACGTATGCGCCCCGGCTGTGACGGTGACCGGCGGTCATCAGCCGTCCGGGTCATCTCAGCCCTTCCAGCAGCGCCCGGACCTCGCTTACGCCCTCGCCGCCCATCAGCTCGCGCAGCACGATGACTCTCTCCAACTCCCTTACCGCTTCGTCGGTCTCACCGGAGGACACCAGGACGTCCGCGAAGAGCAGCCGCGCCTTGCTCTCGTTGGGCCGGTTCTCCTGTTCGCGGTAGATGTCGCAGGCCCGCCGGTACAGGGAGACGGCCTCGTCCCGTTCGGAGCGGGACGAATGAACCTTGGCCAGGGTGAACAGCACGTCGGCCAGGCCGTTTCGTTCCGTCGTACGCTCCAGCGCGCGCAGAGCGTCGATGCATCGGCGGAGCGCCTGCTCGTGATCGCCCCGGTCGTGGTGGAGCGCGCCGATAGCGTTCAGCGCGGCCGCCTCCCCGACCGGATCCGATGTCTCCCGGCACAACTCCAGTGCCTGGCGGAGCGCCTCCTCCGCCCCCGTCCGGTCGCCCTGCTTGCGCAGGGTGATCCCGAGCCGGTGCAGCGACCGGGCCAGACTCAGCCGGCCTTTCTCGCTGGGGTCCTCCTCGCTGAGCCGGACAGCACGACGCAGGTGGCCCACGGTCTCGTTGTACTTACCGAGCCGCCACTGTGTGCCTGCGAGCATCCGGTGGACCATGGCGCGATCGACCACCGGTACGGCGGCGGATTCCGCCACGTCGGCGGCGTGCACGAGGTTCCTCAGCGCGTCGCCGAGGAGATGGCGGTTCCACTGATAGGTGGTCAGGGCCATCGGGAGCAGCCATTCGTACCGTTCGATGCCCTGGCTGGCGGCTAATCGGATGCCACGCTGGATGGTGGCGTACTCCTTGTCGAGAAACGTCATCGCCTCCCCGAGATCCGCGAGGTCGGTGACCGTGACCCCGTCGGGCTCACCGATGTCCAGGGTGCGCTCATGGTCAAGCACTCGGTCGCAGGCACGGACGTTGTGCAGCTGGTGTTCAAGCACCTGCCGTGCGGTCGCCCGCTCGATGTCCGCCGTCTCTCCGTCCGGCCCCGGCCGCATGTGCTGGCGGGCGAAGGCCCGTACGAGGTCGTGCAACCCATAGCGGTCGCCCTGGTGTTCCACCAGGTTCGCCGCCACGAGCTCCACCAGGGCCCGGTCGGTGCGCGCGCCTTCGCCCGCCGCCCTCCCGAGGTCCATCACCGCCTCCCAGGAGGCGCTGGGTCCGGGGTGGACAGCGAGCTGCCACAGCAGCAGCCGGGCCTCTCCGCTGAGTACACGTACGGAGCAATTCAGCGCGGTACGGACCGACAGTTCGTACTCCGGCAGGTGCAGGGTGTCCAGCTTCGCCCGCTCCTCCTCCATCTCCCGCACCAGGGCCGGGATGGTGCGCAGCGGACGGGCGCCGCCTTCCAGGAGGCGGGCCACGACCACGAGGGCCAGCGGCAGCCGGCCGCAGAGACGGACCAGCTCGCTGAAGGGCCGGGCGTAGATCGCCCGGTCCTTGGCCGACACTTTCTCCTGGAGCACCTCCAGGGCGTCCGCCTCTTGCAGCGGCTCCATCTTGCGGAACAGCACCTTTCTCTCGGACTGCAGGCGCAAGAGGTCGTTGCGGCTGGTGATGATCACGGCGCAGGTGCCGTCTCCGGGGAGCAGTGGCAGCACCTGCTGGGCGCTGAGCGCGTCGTCGAGGACGATGAGTACCGAGCGGTGGGCCAGTGCCGACCGCAGCGCATTGCTCTTGCTCTCCGGTCCCGTCACCGTGGCGTAGGGTGGCAGCACTGCTAGAAACCCGTCCAGGACCTCGTCCGGTTCGGCGGGCCGCACATCTCCGACGGCGAACCCGTTCAGTTCGGCACGGAGCACCCCGTCGGGGAATCGCTCCCGCAGCTGGCAGGCGAGCTGGTTGGCCACGGTGCTCTTCCCAACCCCCGCCATACCGCTGATGAGGACCAGCGCCAGATTGCCGGCGTCCTGTTCCTCGCGCACGGCCTCGGCGAGGCCACCGATCAGTTCGTCCTGCCCGACCGGCCTGCGTACGCCGCCGGGCAACTGGTTCGGTACGGGCGGGAGGAGCGTCCCACGCCGCGAGTGGGCAGCGCCCCGGACTTCGTCGATAGCGCTCTGCACATCGTCGTCCGGCCTTCCGTTGTGCTTCGTCCACTCCTTGATGAGCCGTTCACGCCGGAGCTCCGGCAGGTCGCTGTGGGCAAGTAGGTAGAACCGGAAGATCTGGGGCTGTTCCGGTGCGCGCTCGAACCATTTCTCTGTCTCCTCTCGGAGCCATTTCTCCTCCCTGGCCTTCCAAGCGGCGTCCAGCCGGGCGTACACGGCGGCCAACAACTCGCCCCGCAACTTCTCCCGGCGCAGCTCGAAGCCGCTCTCGGCCAGCCCACGCAGGGGATCGCCGCCGTCCCACTCCGCCAGAGCCGCGCCGAGTTGCTCGAACCGCTCCGAATAGTTCAGCAGCCCTGCGGCTCTCGTCACCCGAGCGCGGAAGCGGAGCAGGTCGACGCTGTCCGCCGGCAGGCGGAGTGTGCAGTAGCCCGACTTGCCGCCATGGGGCACGACCTCCGGGCCCAGTTTCTTCCGCAGGTCGGAGATGGCACGGTCCACCCGGCCGCCAGCATTCTCGTCGCCCTCCCAGAGAACTTCGGCGATCTCCTTCCTGGTGCATCGGAAGCCCGGTGACGTCGCCAGAAGTGCGAACAGCGCGACCGCCTTCGAATTTCCGAAGGCCCTCTTACCGCCGCCCCCTTCGGCGCTGACCGGGCCCAGCACATGCCCCTCCATCGTCCTTCCCTTCTCCTCGCCGGAAGCAGTGGTCCGGCCCCTGCACGGCACCCCCTTCATGTGTGCACTGCGGTGTGTCCCTTCACACTCCCTTGCTCCTTCACGCCCCCAAGGCTCAGTTTTCCCTCAGTTTCGACTCTGCGGGCTTCACCCGTCCCCGGGCACGATGGCGCCAGCCGCTCGCAGAAGCGCGAGATGGCAGCACAGCTATCCATCGACCATCAGGAAGGAACTGCAGGCCTTATGAACAACCGCCAGCGAAACCGCCGGGCGATCCGTCTGCGCCAGTCGCCGGGCTGGCCGCCGAGCCGCCGTCGGCGGGCGGTCAGCCGGACCGAGGACACCACACCGACGACCCCGCCCACCGAGACGCCGGACGCCTCGCCCTCCGAGACCGCCTGAGCTCCACAGGTCGTGGGCGCCCGCCCAGGCGGGCGCCCACCCTCCTCGCCCCACCCCTGCGAACGCCTACGGTCGGCGAGCTGTCGGTCTCCCTGCACCTGTCACACGCTCGTGGTCGAAGGCGGCGATTCCTGGTCGACATGACTAATTCCGGATACGTACGCATCAAAGTGGGGCACCTGAGACCCCTCCCCGTTCCATCCGCATTTGGGGCCATGTGACCGTCCTGCGGAGCTTCAGTCCGTCCAGCGCATCGACACTCTCAGCCCAGAAAGAGGATATTTCCTGATGTACTCATCAATCACCAGTATGTTCGCCTCGGTGAGGCGGCACTTCGACGACCCTCGGGTCCGCGACGTGGTCCTCGTGACCGTTCCTTCCGGCACTGAAGGCGCGGAGCCGGTCCGGCTGACCGCCGCCGAGACGCATGAGGCCCTGTACGGGCCGAACTCCGACCCTCAGTTCGCCGCCGCGGTCTGGAGGGAGGTACTCCGCACCGCGCCGAGCGACCTCTCCCCACACGGCACGGGGAAGCTCCTGGCGATCTGGCTGACGCTGCCCCGGTTGACCGGGACGGTCTATCGGGTCTGCACACGCCTGCGTGCCGACAGGTCCGACGTGGAGGCCGAGATGGTCTTGGCCCTCCTGGAGGAGCTGGCGGCCCCGGACGCCGCGAACCGGCTCTCCGACTCGTCCCTTATCCGCGCGGCGCGCACCAGGGCATGGCTCTTCGCCCGCGGCGGTCTGCGGGAGCTTCCCTCCACCCAGGTCGAGCGTATCGCCCAGGACCACGCTCTCACCGCTTCCGACGAGGAGACGGACACTCAAGCCGAGGAGGGCCTGGACGTGCAGGTCAACCGTCCGGACGGCCCGGACGGGCTGCGCGCACCACTGCGCTTCCGGGTGCGCCCGGAGCATCTGCGCAAGGGTGTCTTCGCCGGCATCAACGACGGGGGAAGGGGCCGTTCGACGCACGGCGGCCGCTGGAGGAAGCGGCGGTCCGGATGCCTCGTCGGCACCCGTAGGACCCGCCCTGCGGGGAGGCGAGGATGAAGGACCCGGGAGAGGGCCGACTCAGTTTCACCGAGATGTTCGACCTGCCTGTCGCGGTGGATCTGCGGACGGCGGCCCGAGCGCTCGGGATCGGCTCGACGACCGCGTACCGGCTGATCCGTGAGGACGAGTTCCCCTGCCCCGTCCTCCGTGTCGGAGGCAGGTACAGGATTCCGACCCACGAATTGATGCACGCCCTGGGAATCGAGGATCGCCCGCTGTACAGAGTGGACCCCGAGCTGGACGCGGGCAGCCCGGATTCCAGCATCTGACCAGGAAAAAGGGGGACCTCATGTCTCCCACCACTGTGCGGCCCGCGGCTCACGCCGCGGGCCGCATGGCCACGCTTCTCCACGCCCTACCCGGTCCGCCACCCGATGATGGCCCGCAGGGTACCGCCCGTCCCGCGACCAAGGCACGGTCTTCGGGAACGAACTCAGATGATCCTTACGAAGGTGCGTCAAGGTATGGGACACGTCAGAGCACGGCCAAGCGAAACCGGGTCCCGGCCGGCACCGAGCGGCACGACTGCTCATGTGAAGGCGGACGGGCCGCTTGTAGCAGCTCAGGGCGACGGCATTGACCTCCCTCACGGCACCGGCCACCATCGCAGTAAAGCTTCATCTGCAACTACCCCTGCCTGTAGGTCTCCAGCAACCGCCGCAAAACACACCGCAGTGGGGTCAAGGGTCGACGGTACGGCGCGTACGCCCGCTCAGGCCGGGCGGAGGCCCGTGGTCAGTGACTGGACCACCATGTCGGCCCCCTGGGCGTTCGTCAGCTCCGGCATCTCGTGCGCGGCCATGGTGGTGAGATGAACGAGCAGTGAGCGGGCCCAGCGGTCGGGAAGCCCGGGGCGGATGACACCTTCGCGCACAGCGCGGTCCATGAAGCCGTCGAGCCGCTCCAACAACCGGCGGAGACGATCGGCCCCCGCCTCGTCCTGTACCTGCCGCACGTCCACCGGCAACCGTCTACTGACGGCGATGATGCCTTCCGCATAGCGGTGCAGGGCGACCAGCACGGGCGCCTCGGTCAGTCGCGCCTCGGCGACGACCTGCTCGCAGGCATCGAGCTTGGCGGTATGGATTGCGGCCAGGAGCTCCTCGCGCGTGGTGAAGCGGCGGTAGACGGTGCGCCGGTCGACCCCCGCCGCCGTCGCGATCGCCGCGATGCTCGCGCCTGGGTCGGCCGCCAGCAGGCGCGCGCCGGTCCGGAGGACCGCGTTCAGGTTGCGTTCCGCGTCAGCTCTCATCGTGACCCGGAGTCTACGTGGAGCGGCAAATGAATCATCAATCACCCCATCACTGTTGCGCACCCTCGATAAAACGCCTCATAGTTGTGACACTTGATGCATTCGACGTGTCTGTCGCAACGTCTGCTCTCAGACAGGAGTCACGTGTGAGCCCGGTCCGCCTGTCCGTGAAACTCAAGGAGGCCCTCGATGCCCGGATCTTCGTCACTGTGGCGACCCTGCGGCCCGACGGGAGCCCGCACCAATCGGTGGTCTGGATCGGGAGGGAGGGCGACGAGCTCTTCCTCGTGACCGGCGTCGACAAGATCAAAGTTCGCAATCTGCGGCACGATCCGCGGCTGGGCGTCATGGTGAACCCGCCGGACGAGCCGTACGGGTACGCGTCGATCAGCGGCACAGCCCGGTTCGAAAGCCCGGGCAGCCGCAGGCGCCTGGACCAACTGGCCGTCAAGTACACCGGCATGACCTACGCCGAGCACAACCCGGAAGCCCACACGGCCCTCCCGGAACTGGTGACCGTCCGTATCACTCCCGAGAAGATCGCGGCCCGGTTCCTGTGAGCCGGGGGGCACGAGCGAGGAGTACCGCGGTGAAGACCTACGTCATCACCGGCGGCACGGACGGCATCGGCGAGGCCATCGCCCGCACCTACCTGGACCGGGGACAGGAGGTGGTGGTGGTCGGACGCAACGCGGAGAAGGGCGAGGTATGGCTGGAGACCGCGCGACGACGCGATGCGGCCTCCCGGGCACACTTCCTCTGCGCCGACCTGAGCCTGCTGTCCGAGACCGGAGCACTGCTCGACACGCTCCGTTCGTCCTTCGCGAAGGTCGATGCCCTAGTGCTGTGCGCCCGGCACTTCCGTACCACCCGTCTGGTCACGGCCGAGGGTTTCGAGAACACCTTCGCCCACTTCTATCTGAGCCGATTCGTCCTGAGCCACGGGTTGACCGGCCTCCTCGACTCGGCCGATGCCCCGGTCATCGTCAATGTCGCAGGGCCCGGCGGCACAGGGAAGATCCACTGGGACGACCTCCAGTTCACCCGGGAATACGACGGGCACACAGCTCTCACCCAGGGCGGCCGGCTCAACGACCTGCTCGGCGTCGCCTACGCGGACCGCCGGCCAGGGACGAACGTGCGGTACGTCCTGTTCCACCCGGGAACGGTCAGCACCGGATTCTCCGGCGAGTACACCCCGGACGCCCTCGCCCAGATCGCCGACATCCGCAGAATCGCCCAACCGGTGGAAGAAGCCGTGCTCCCGATCATCCGGGTGCTCGACAGTCCACCCGACACCGCACTCAGCGCCTTCGTCCGGTATACACCCCTCCTCACACAAGGCCCGGGGTTCTCGGCCGAGCAAGCCCGCCGACTACATCTGTACACCGAGGGGGTGCTGGCGGACCATGCCCTAGTGCTGTGAACCGCGGGCCCACGGCAAACCTTTCCGGTCACAGCACTAGTCACGAGGAGCAGTTGACACTGCGCACTGTGCGTGCGGCCTGAGCGACGGTCAGTCCTGCCGGTACGCCTCCAGCAACCGCCGTAAAGGACACACCATAGCCGGACCGATGGAGGAACAGAAGACAGAAAGCCGAGGGGCGAGGTGACCTGGCTCGCCGAAGCCAAAACGGCTGTCACCGCGAAGGTTCCCGCGCCGGGGGCCCGGCTCCTCGTCTATGCCGACGAGGTCGCTCATCCGGCTCTTGGCCTCGCCGCCGATGCCCTCGTTCGCGAGCGCGTCGCCCGTGTTCCTCCAGGTCTGCTCGGACTGGGCCGTCGCCCGATCGACGGACTCGCGGCTGCAGTCCGGGGTGAGGTAGTCGGGTTTGAGGACCTCGCCCCAGTCCTGTTTCGTGATCTCGTCCTCGGAGGCGTGCGGGTTCCCGGCACCGGCCCCCCAAGACGTAGGGGTCCAGAAAGGAGACATCGAGTGCGACCACCCGGATGAGCTGATCGCCGACTTCGACCAGGTCAACGGCCCGCCCGATCCCGAAGCCAGGTTCGCCGAGTGGGCCGGGCTCACTGGGACCCGCATGCCTGCGCCTCCGCCAGGTACCGCGCCACCGGTCCCATGGTCAGCATTCCGCTCGCGGCGCCGGCGTGTTCCGCACGGGCGCCGCGCAGGACGTCCGCGGCGCGGGCGGCGGCTTCGCGGTCGCCGAGGCGGGCGGCCGCGCGGGCGGTCAGGCACCACAGGGCCTCCTGGAGGTGGTCATGCGGCGGTTCGGGGGCGGCGGCGAGGGCTGTACGGGCCTCGCCGACGCGGTCCTGTGCGAGCAGCACGAGGGGCCGTACCCAGGGCAGGTACGGACCCCAGTCGAGACGCGGGTCGGTGGGCGCGGGCCGGTCGTGCAGCAGGCGCAGCCCCAGCAGGGCGAGCGGAAACAGACCGCGGTGCAGTCCGGGCATTCCGGCCGTGCGGAGGGCGTCCTCGCAGACGCGGTAGTGCGCTGCCGCCGTGGCGGCGGTGGGTCCGCCGGGTTCGGTGCTGCGGGCGGCCGTGGCCCGGGCCCTGAACCACCCGGTGAGGACGGGGACGAGGGGCGCCTCGGTGGCGGCGGCGAGCTGTTCGGCGGCCTCGGCGTGCGAGGCCGCGGCGTCCAGGTCACCGAGGGCCGAAGCGGACTGCAGACGGATGAGCCGGCCGAGTACGGCGAAGTCCGGCAGCTCGTGCCGGGTCGCCAGGCCGAGGATCTCGGCGCCGGTCCCGTCCCGTACCGCCGCGAGCCCGGGACGGGTGAAGGACTGCAGGAACACCCCGTTGAGGGCGAAGGCCAGCAGGGCGGGGTCGGCCAGGTTCCGCGCCAGGACCTCGGCCTGCCGGGCCGCCTCGTGCGCGCGTCTCAGCCCACTCGCGGACAGATCGGCGCTGCGGCTCTCGACAGCGATCGTGGCCAGGAGACGGCCGCGCAGATCGTCGGGGCCGCCGGGGCCGAGCGCGGTGAGGGTGCGCTCGGCGGCCGCGACGACGGCGCGGGACTGCCCGGGGTCGTCGGCCCGGCTCCAGAGGGCGGGTACGTCGTAGGCGCCGATGATCCGGGCGGTCAGGGAGGGGTCTCCGGTGCGTTCCGCCGCCCGGACGGCGGCGAGGCGGTCGCGCCGTGAGTGGACGAGGGCGTCACCGCCCGCCAGTGCGAGCGTGCGGGCCAGCGTCACGGTGGTGCGCGGGCCGAGCCGGACACCCGTACCGGTCCACGCGGCCGATACACCTTCGGGGGGCGCGGATCCGCTGAGGATGTCCCGCTCCAGGCGCTGAAGGTCGGAACCGGGGTCCAGCCCGAGCTGATCGACGAGCATCGTGCGGGCGCGGCGGAGGGTGGCCAGCGCGTCGGCCCGGCGGCCCGCCCGGTGCAGCGCGCGGGCCAGCAGTCCCCAGGCCGGCTCGCGCCATGGATGCTCGGCCACATGAGCGCCCAGCCCGGCGACGAGACCGGCCCCTTCCCCGGAGTCGAGGAGGATACGGGCGTGCAGTTCCACGCCCTCCAGCCGCAGTTCCTCCAGCCGGATCCGCTCGCGCAGCGCCCAGGGGGAGTCGGGCACATCGGCGTAGGCAGGCCCGCGCCAGGCCGCGAGTACCGTACCGAGACCGGTCACCGCACCGGGTGCGCCGGGGTCGCGGCGGGCCCGGGCCAGGGTGTCCTGGAACCGGTGGACGTCCACGTCCTCGCGCGGCAGGCGCAGGACGTAGCCGGGGCCTTCGGTGACGATGACGCGCGGCGGGCTGCGGGGCGGCCGGTCGGGTTCGAGGGCGCGGCGCAGCGCGGCGACGAACGTGCGCAGGGCGCCCACGGCGCGGGCCGGCGGATCGGTCCACAGGTCGTCGACCAGGGTGTCGGTGGTCACCATCCGTCCCTCGGCGGCGACGAGCCGGGCGAGTACCTCGCGATGGCGGGGTCCACCCAGATCAATCGGGCTGCCGTCGTCGCGGAGGGCCCGCACGGCGCCGAGCACATCGATTCGCATGTCCCCATCCTCGGTGCCGGGGGCGGCCGGGCCCAACCGTACTGATCGGTTGCTGATCGCCGTCGCCCAGGCTGATCCGGTCGGTTCCCCCACTCGAAAGGACGGCCTGTCATGACACTCGCCATTCCCGGCACCATTCCCGGCTTCGACCACCTTCGCCTGCCCGGCGCGGACGGTACAGAGCTGGCTGTCGCCGTCGGCGGCAGCGGCAGCCCGCTCGTGCTGCTGCACGGGTTTCCCCAGACCCATCTGATGTGGCGGCACGTCGCCGAGCGGCTCGCCGGGGAGCACACGGTGATCTGCCCCGACCTGCGGGGCTACGGCGCCAGCGACAAGCCGACGGCCACCGGACCCGAGGTGTACGCCAAGCGCGCCATGGCCGCCGACACCGTTGCCCTGGCGGCGGCGCTCGGTCACGACCGCTTCGCCCTCGCCGGGCACGACCGGGGCGCCCTGGTCGCCTTCCGGGCGGGTCTTGACCACCCGGATACCATCACGCACCTGGGCATCCTCGACACCGTACCGACTCTCGACATGTGGAACGTCCTGCACGGCGTCCCGGCGGCGGTCGGTTACCACCTCTTCCTCATGGCGCAGCCACCCGGTCTGCCGGAGACATTGATCGCCAACAGCGCCGACTCCTTCTTCGGCTCGTTCCTCGACGCCTGGGCGAACGACCCGGCCGCGATACCGGAGGAGGTAAGGACCGAGTATCTGCGGGCGAGCGCGGCGGCGGTGCCGTCGGTCGTCGCGGACTTCCGGGCCTCGGCGGGCATCGATGTCGTGCACGACCAGGCGGACCTGGACGCCGGGTCGCAGCTGGCCATGCCCGTGACGGTCGTCCAGCAGGACTGGGGCGCACAGCTCGGCTACGACGCCGCCGGGGTGTGGCGGGCCTGGGCACCGGACCTGGACCACCGATTGACCCGATCGGGCCATTTCATGGCCGAGGAGGCCCCCGACGAGATCGCGGCGGCCCTGCGGGAGCTGCTGGCCCGCTGACCTCCCCCGCGGGCGTGTCACGGTGTGGCCGAGCGGCGCCGTCGGCCCTCCGGCGCGCGTCTGTACCCCGGACGCCCCGGCGCGGGGCCGCGGGCCTCGGTCAGGCCCTCAGGGTGTCCCGTCGAGCACGGCGACCGCCGCGAACTCCACCAGCTGATCGGGGATGACAACGCCGCCCGGGCCTTCCGCCTGTTCTCCCTGCCGCGGCTGCCGGCCTTCTCCGTGCGGACCTCCGCCGCGCTGCTGGGAACCAAGCAGCGCGACGCCGAAGGCGTCGCCGAACACCTCGTCGACGCGGGCATGCTGGAGGGGGTCGGCTATGTCACCTACCGCTACCACGACCTGCTGCGACCTCCCGGCCGCCGGTCGGGACAGGACCCGGACCAGGCCCGTCTCGGTCCGCACGATCGGGGCGAGAGCCCGGGGCCCGGAGTCGGCCTCCGTCCCGGGGACGACGACGGCGGCGGCCAGACCGGCGAGCACCGGGCCCACCAGCAGGGCGGGCAGTTCTCGCACGTCGTTTCATCGCGCTCTCCCGCACACGGGGCGGTGAGGTCTCAGCGCCGCCCGGCGATCCCGTCGCACGCCCGTGCACGCCCCAGCCCCCAGCCCCCACCGTCCGCCTGCCGCCCTTGAGTCCTCCGGGATATCCCCGGCCGCCGTCAAGGACACGCCGGAGTTACCCGCTCGCACCGCCGCCCGGGATGTTCGCCTTCGCGGCCTGCCTCAAGGTCCTGCCACCGCCGACGCGACACAACCGTGGCAGAGAGGCCAAGGACCAGGTCACCGCGGGCTCGGGCGAGCCGGGATGCCTCTGCCGACCGACATGTCCTGGAAGGGCCGAGGCGGCACCGGCCAAGCATGAGCCCGGCTTCCGCGCGCTGGTCGGCGACGGCGAGGTGAGAACTCTGCGGGCTCGTCGAAGTCGGCGAGGAAGCCGCCGACGGTCACCCCTGCCTGTACGTCTCCAGCAACCGCCGCAAAGGACACACCGTAACTGGAACAGCCGCCCCTCGGGAACAGTCCCGAAACCGATTATTTCGTCTAATTTACCCCCTGGGCACTCAGGGCTGGAGGCTTAAAAGTTACACAAACTTCAACATTGCCCCCTTAAGTAATCATCAAGTGGTATAGGCTCATCACTGCATTTCCACTCTTCAGGCCGACTCACAGAGAAGAGCATCGATGTCTATCACCCCTCGAGGCATGTCGATCCAAGAGGCTTACAATCTCTACCGAGGGGAAAAGTTGATTGTAAATCGAAATTACCAAAGAAAGCTCGTTTGGGGAGTAGACGAAAAGATTCACTTGATCGATAGCATCCTAAAGGGGTTTCCCATCCCTCTTTTCCTGCTTGCCGAAACAGCGGACGGTGACTTCGAGATTATTGATGGCATGCAAAGACTCGATGCCATTTTCAGCTACATCGAGCAAAAATACGCCATTCAAGACGGCGACGTCGGGCGCTTCTTCGATCTGAAAGAGTTCTCGCGTGCACGCCAGTTGGCCGAGGCTAGAGCATTCGAACCCGAGGCGGGAAATCCGGATCTTCTTCCAGCGAGCAAGTGTGCAGATTTGCTTGATTATCAACTTGCAGTGACCGTATTCGACTCAAAAGACGAAACTCAGGTGACTGAGGTATTTCGGCGTATTAATTCAGGAGGTCGCCAACTCAGCGCCCAAGAGAAAAGGCAAGCAGGCGTGGTGAGCGATTTTGTTCGAATGGTTAGAGGTCTGGCTTCTGACTTTAGATATGATGGGTCACCTGACGTACTTCCCCTCACAAAAATGCCAGCCGTTTCGATCGACTCTGCACGCGAAAGGCTCGGATATGGTATCGCAGCAGAGGAGACATTCTGGTGCGGTCTGGGTGTCCTGAACCCTCGTCAGCTGCAACAGAGCGAGGACGAGCAACTCCTGGCCGACATCTGCATTTCTGTTGTGAGGGGTAATACATTCAGCGTTAGCTCTGATGTTCTTGATAAATACTTTGACCCGACTACACCCGAGAGCCAATCACTCACGATCGATCTAAGCTCCTACGGAACTGAAGCCTTGGCCAACGACGTAAAAGCCGTACTGGGCGCCATGAAAACCATGGTGGAATCCGAACGGCCGGGAGTCAATGGAGCTTTCCGATCTCATGTAAGTACCAGCAGTTTCACTTCCGCAAAAACGCCGTTCTATGCAGTATTCATGGCATTCTACGACCTGATAATCAGGCAACAAAAGCAGCTGGTGGACCCTAAATCCGCATTTGCGGCAATTCGAAAAGTGTCCGCCAAGTTGACGCCTAGCAGAAATACAACAACCGAACAACAAAGACAAGAGAATATCGACATCGTTCGTGGTCTCCTAGAAAAACACTTCGTCAGCGCACCACGACCCGCACTCGCGCACGGACCCGCCATGGAGATCGAGTTTCCCAGTATTATTAGGCGAGCCCCCATAGAAAGTGCCCGCTATGAATTTAAGCAAGGAATAGTATCGCTAGCCAGGAAGCGGCAAATTGACGAGCGCTTCCTTGGGAAACTGCCGAAAATAATCTCGGCTATCGCAAATGTGGGACCCGAAGCAGATGGCTACATAGTCTTCGGTGTAGCCGACACTCAGAGCGACGCAGAACGAGTTGAACAACTCGACTCCATCACCCCTCTCCGCATGGGAATGCAACTACTTGTCGGCATCGACAGGGAATGCAGAGCCCTTGGAATTCAACTTAGCGATTACACTCGAAGAATACTTAGTTCGGTACAGAAATCTCCGCTAAGCGAACCCTTGAAGAGCGCCGTGCTGGCCAACGTGGACACAATATCGTACTCCGGCCGGGCTTATGTAATTGTTAGAATTCCCGCACAGTCGGAGCTTTCTAGCTATGACGATGAATACTACACTCGCGATGGCGAAGATCTGCGAAAAATGACGATTAGCGAAGCCCTGGCAACCTCTAAGCGATTCAAGTGAGCTTCTTCAGGCGGGTCACCGCGCGGCGTGGCGAGCAAGCTCCCGAGCAGTTGACTGCCGCTGCAACCTCCGCCCGGCCCCAACGTGTCCTGATCTCCCTGCACGAACACACCGCCCTCGCCAAGCTCTCGGGGTCGGGTTCGGCATCAGCAAGGCCACTGCCCACACCTACATACAGCGTCACCGAACTCCTCGCGGCGACGGCATCGTCGCTGGCCCGTGCGCTGGGCCGGGCCCGAGTACGTGCTCATGGATGGGACGATCGCCGGGTACGACGCAGTCGGGAACGGCCGGGCCGACTACTCGGGGAAGGCTCGTCGACTCAGTGTGAACATCCAGGCCGTCGCCGACCCGACCGGAGAACTCATTTGGTACTCACCCTCCCCGCTGGACCGGAACATGGGCATTACCGCCGCACGCACCCACGGCATCATCACCGTGTGTCAGCGGCTGAAGATCCCGGTCCTCGCCGACAAGGCATACGAAGGCACCGAGGACACCTTCTCCACGCCCTTCAAACAACACTGTGGCCAAGACATCACCACCTGCCAGGCCGACGTCAATATGGCGCACTCTCTAATCCGAAGCCCTGTCGAGCTCGTTTTTGCCCGGCTCAAGCAGTGACGCATCTTCCATCGCGCTCGCTGCAGACCGAACCTGCTCACGTCAAATCGTACAAGCCGTACTCACCTTGGAGCGGCACCGCTGAAGAAGCTCACTGCGATCGACTCGCTCGTCCTGCAGAACTGCTCCATCGCTTTGATCCCTAACCCCCGCCTCGGCGCTGCTCCCATAAGCAAGTAATAGCGCAGCAAGACCGAGAGTCGTCAGCTCCTACGACACCATGAGTTCAACCTTGGTAACCCCGATACACCTCCAGCAGCCGGAGCCAGATCTCGCTGATCGTCGGGTATGACGGGACCGCGTGCCACAGGCGGTCCACGGGGACCTCGCCGACCACCGCGATCGTCGCGGAGTGGAGCAGCTCGCTGACGGCGGGGCCGACGAAGGTGGCGCCGAGGAGGATGTCGCGGTCGAGGTCCACGACGAGGCGGGCGTGGCCGCGGTAGCCGTCGGCGTAGAGGGCGGCTCCGGCGACCGATGCGATGTCGTGGTCGACGGCGCGGACGCGGTGGCCCGCGGCCTCGGCCTCGGCGAGGGAGAGGCCGACGGAAGCGGCCTCCGGGTCGGTGAAGACGACCTGGGGGGCGCCCGCCGTGTCGGCGGTGGCGCTGTGGGCGCCCCAGCGGTCGGTCTCCAGCAGGGGGACGCCCTGGGCGCGGGCGACGATCGCGGCGCCGGCGATACGGGCCTGGTACTTGCCCTGGTGGGTGAGGAGGGCGCGGTGGTTGACGTCGCCTACGGCGTAGAGCCAGTCGCTGCCGTCGACCCGGAGGGTGTCGTCGACGTCGAGCCAGGAGCCGGGGGTCAGGCCGACGGTGTCCAGGCCGATGTCGTCGGTGCGGGGGGCGCGGCCGGTGGCGAAGAGGACCTCGTCGGCCTCGACGCGGTCGCCGTCGGCGAGGACGAGGGTGACGGGGCCGGTGCCTCCGTCGCGTACGACGGCGGTGACGTCGGTGTTCAGCCGGACGTCGGCGCCCGCCGCGGTGAGGGCGTCGGCGATGTGTTCGCCGACGAAGGGCTCCATCCGGGGCAGCAGTCCCCCGCCGCGGACGAGCAGGGTGACCCGGGAGCCGAGGGCCTGCCAGGCGGTGGCCATCTCGACGCCGACGACACCGCCGCCGACGACGGCGAGCCTGCCGGGCACGGCGCGGGCGCTGGTCGCCTCGCGGCTGGTCCACGCCCTGGCCCCGCCGAGCCCCGGGAGGTCGGGCAGGACGGCGCGGCTGCCGGTGCAGACGGCGACGGCGTGGCGGGCGGTCAGGACGTGGTGTTCGCCCTCGGGGCTCTCGACGACGACCTCGCGGGGGCCGTGCAGCCGTCCCCGGCCCCGGTAGAACCGCGCGCCGGTGGAGTCGAGCCAGGCGACCTGGCCGTCGTCGTTCCAGTGGGAGGTGAACGCGTCGCGGTGGGCGAGTACGGCCTCCGCGTCGAGCGGTCCGCCGACCGCTTGGCGCACCCCGGGTACCTTGCGGGCGTCCGCGCGGGTGATCGCCGGACGCAGCAGGGCCTTGCTGGGCATGCACGCCCAGTAGGAGCACTCGCCGCCGACCAGCTCGCTCTCCACCACGGCGGCGCTGAGCCCGGCCGCCCTGACCCGGTCCGCGACGTTCTCACCGGTGGGACCGGCGCCGATCACCACGACGTCGTACTCCACGGGGTCCGGCCTCGTACTGTCCATGGTGTCCGGTGTCCTTCCCTGCGCCACGCGCGCACAGCCCGCTCACAGAATGTCCTGATGTCCAGTTTCTGTCGATCATCACACAGACTCATGGCTCCCGTCGGGGTTGAACGGGCCGCGGCGGGCAGGAATAGCCGGGTCGGGGGCGCCGTTGTCCCCAGAGCCGGTGCGGGCCGTTTCGCCCGGAAAAGGAAAAGGAGCATGTCATGAGCACGGTTGAGCTCACCAAGGAGAACTTCGACCAGGTGATGTCGGAGAACGACTTCGTCCTGATCGACTTCTGGGCTTCCTGGTGCGGCCCGTGCCGGCAGTTCGCGCCCGTCTACGAGGGCGCGGCCGAGCGTCACCCCGATCTGGTCTTCGGGAAGGTCGACACCGAGGCGCAGCAGGAGCTGGCCGCGGCGTTCGACATCCGGTCGATTCCGACCCTGATGATCGTCCGCGAGCGGGTCGCGGTCTTCGCCCAGCCGGGCGCGCTGCCGGAGGCGGCGCTGGAGGACGTCATCGGCCAGGCGCGGGCGCTCGACATGGACGAGGTGCGCCGTTCCGTGAAGGAGGCGGAGGCCGCCGGGGGCGGGGAGAAGTAGGCCGTACGACGGTGAGGTGCGGGCGGCGCGGCGGGCCTTCGGGTCAGTCCCGCCCCGCGTCCACCACCCGTACCGACAGTCCGTAGTCCAGTTCGGCGCCGTCGACCAGGACGGCCTCGACGGTCCGGGTCACCGGGTCGATGTCCGCGACGACGCCGTGGCCCGCGTACCGCGGATAGCCGGACGCCCCCCACTCGCCCGTCGCCTCGACGACGGCGGAACGGATGGCGTCCTGGGCCAGTTGCGCCGCGTCGTGTCCCACCACGTGCTCGGGCACGACGAGGATCTCGTAGCGCTGCGGTTGTGTACTCATGCGAGTGACGGTAGAGGGGCGGGCCGGTCGGCGCACCCGGACCCGCCCGCCGCACCCACCGGGGGTCAGGTCGATTCGCGGTGTATCGCCCGCGCCCCCATCAGATCGTGGACGACCGGCTCCTCGCCCGGCTCGCGCACCACCCGGTCGACGAGCTCGGCGAGCCGCCGGCCGGTGACCAGGTCGATATGGACGGTGCTGAGCCGGGGCCGCTGGAGCCGGCCGAGGAGCAGATCGTCGGCGCCGATGACGGCGGTCTCCGCGGGGACGGCGATGCCCTCGTCCTTCAGGGCGCGCATGAGCAGCACGGCGTAGTCGTCGTTGTACGTGAACACCGCGTCGAGGCCCAGCCGCCGCCAGCGCGCGGCGAGCGCGGCCGCCGGTTCCTCCTCGTAGGACAGCGGAAGCGCCTCGATCCGGGCGCCCGCGGCGGCCGCGGCCCTGCGGGCGCCCTCGATCCGGGGCTCCGAGAACCGTTCGAGGCCGGTCTCCTGCGGCATCACGACCCCGATGGCGCGCCGTCCTCGTTCGACCAGATGGGCGACAGCCCGGGCGCCCACCTCCCGCTGGTCCATGACGAAGCAGTGGGCCCCCGCGACCCGCCGGGAGCCGAGGGTGACCACGGCCCGGGCGCCGGAGCGTTTGAGGACGTCGACACCGTGCGGGGTCAGTCCGACCTCACCGAGGGCGACGACGGCGACGGGCCGCAGTTCGGCCCAGGCGCGGGCGGCCTCGTCGCCGTCGAGCCCGAGGCCGCCGTACTGGACGACGGTGTAGTCGAGGCGGCGCAGCGCCGCCTGGAGTTCGGCCAGGAAACGCCCGTAGAGGGGTCCGGCGGGCAGGGTCGCGGGCGGCAGGACGACCATCCGGGTGTGTCCGGCGCGCAGGCTCCTGGCCGCCGCGTGGGGCACGTATCCCAACTCCTCGGCGGCCTCGCGCACCCGGCGCCGGGTGGGCTCGCTGATCCGCACGGACGCGGTGTTGTTGAGGACGTACGAGACGGTGGCCCGGGAGACCCCGGCTAAGCGGGCGACATCGGCGCTGGTGGGTACGGAACGGTCCGCGGTCTGTTTGGGTGTCTGGCTCATCGCTCTCGGTATCTTTCCAGAACGACCCTGCACAACGTCGGCCGGTTGGCCGGATTAGGCGCCCGTGATATTCGGACCAACTGCCTTGCGGGTAAGGGGTGTTCCGTGTGACACCGGGACCGCGGCGGGCCCGGCCGCTCAGCCGGTCCGGTCGGACCCGAGGCCGGTCCCTTCGGACCCGAGTCCGGTCCCTTCGGACCCGAGTCCGGTCCGGTCGGACCCGAAGGCGGCCTCGAAGGCGCCGATGGTGCTCCGGGTCTTCGTCCGGTCCAGCACCGCGAACTCCACCTGGTCGAAGTGGCGGGCGAATCCGCCCTCGCCGGTGAGCAGCGCCCGGAAGGTCCCGGCGACGGTCGCCGGGTCGTTGCGGAAGACGCCGCAGCCCCAGGCCCCCAGCACGATCCGGCGGTAGCCGCGGTCCACGGCCACCTCCAGCACCCGTTCGGCGCGGGCGGCGAGCGCGGCCGGGACGAGGTGGGCGCGTTCCGGCTCCCGCCGGGCCACCACTCCCGCGTTGGGCGCGGGCGAGGTGAGGAAGCCCACCGTGCGCGGGGTGTCGAGGAGGCGGTCCTTGTGGTCGCGGAAGACGGGCACGGCCGGTGAGTGGATCACGCGGTCGGAGTAGAGGGGGTCGCGGTTCTCGCGGTGGTACGCGTAGTACGCGGGCGCCCGCAGCAGGGTGGCGTGGAGCGCGGAGGCCCGGCAGAGCGCCTCCTCCTGCGCCTGGGCGCCGTTGACGTAGCCGCCGCCGGGATTGCGGGCGGAGGCGAAGTTGAGTACGGCCACCGGGTCGGGGGCCTCGGCGGCCAGCCGCAGGGCGGCTGCGGTGCTGCTCGCGCCGGTGACACGGATCCGCGTCACCCGGTCGGTCCCGGGGGTGACGGTCAGAGGGGCGGGCCCGTACAGCCGGGTGCCGTCGAGGGCCTCGGCGAGCCGGTCCCCGAGGGCGACCACATGCCCGCCCGGGGCGTGATAGCGGCCCGCTTCGACGATTTCCTGGTTCTCACGGGCGATGGCCCGCAGTCGTGCGCTCATCCCCGCCATCCTCTGTGACCTGCGAAGACGGCGGCAAACGGTTTTCCCCGGCGGGTGCGGTCCCGGGCGGTCCGACGCCGGTCCTGGTCCGGGCGCCCTTGTGCGGCCGGGTGAGGGTGGCTTTAGGTTGGCAGGGGTGCCTTCACAAGAGGAGCCGTCATGCGACCTTCCGAAGCCGGCGACCCCGCCCGGCCCATCAACGAAGCGGAGGCGGAGGATCTGCTCCGCTGCATCTGCTTCAAGACCGGCCCGCCCCGCGCCCTCGGCGTGGAGCTGGAATGGCTCGTCCACGAGAAGCGCGACCCCCGCCGCCGGGTCCCGGCAGACCGGCTCACGGCGGCCCATACGGGGGCCCGTTCCCTGCCGCTGACCTCGGCCGTCACCGTCGAACCCGGCGGGCAGCTGGAACTCAGCTCGGCCCCGGCCGCCTCCCTGATGGAGTGCGTCGACACCGTCGCGGCCGACCTCGGCGCCGTCCGTGCCCTGCTGGAGCGGGACGGGCTCGGCCTCACCGGAATCGGGATCGACCCCTACGGCACGCCCCGGCGGCTGCTGCGGGAGCCCCGCTACGACGCCATGGAGGCCTATCTCGACCGCACCGGTGCCTGCGGCCGGGTCATGATGTGCTCGTCCGCTTCGATCCAGGTCTGTCTGGACGCCGGAGAGGAGGAGCCGGGCCCGCTGGGCCTCGGCAGGCGCTGGCGGCTGGCGCATCTGCTGGGCGCGGTGCTGACCGCCGCGTTCGCCAACTCGCCCGTGCTGGAGGGCCGTACCACCGGCTGGCGCTCCACCCGGCAGGCCGTCTGGGCCCAGCTGGACGCGGTACGGCCGATCGCGCCGCCGCTCGACCGCGAGCCCCGGTCGGCGTGGACCGCACATGTACTCGACGCGCCGGTGATGGTCGTACGGTCCCCGGGCGACGGGCCCTGGGAGCGGCCCCGCGGCCTGTCCTTCCGCCGGTGGATACGTTCCGGGACACCCCGGCCGCCCACCCGGGCCGACCTCGACTACCACCTGACGACGCTCTTCCCGCCGGTACGCCCGCGGGGCCATCTGGAGCTGCGGATGATCGACGCCCAGCCGGGCGACGACGGCTGGCAGGTGCCGCTCGCGGTCACCGCCGTGCTCTTCGACGACCCCGAGGCGACCGAGCGGGCCTACCGGACGGTGAAGCCGCTGGCCGAACGGGCCGGGCCGCGGCCCGCGCCGCGCAATCCGCTCTGGCTGGACGCCGCCCGGCACGGACTGGCCGACCCCGAGTTGCACGGCGCCGCCGTGGCCTGCTTCGAAGCGGCGCTGGAGGCGCTGCCCAGGGCGGGCGCTTCGGGCCGGGTCCGGGACGCGGTGGCCGACTTCCACGAGCGCCATGTCCTGCGCGGCCGATGTCCCGCCGACGACCAGCCACCGCCGTCCCACGGGAAGGAGCCGGGAGCGTGACCACCGACGACACCGCGCGCCGCGGAACGGAAGGGGCCGGGGAGCCGGAGCCCGCGCCGGACGGGCTGCGGCGCCGCGCGCTCGACGCGCTGACCGCCGCCCGCACCCGTACCGCCCTGCTGACCGACACCGTCGACGACGGCGAACTGACCGCCCAGCACTCCCCCCTGATGTCGCCCCTGGTCTGGGACCTGGCACATATCGGCAACCAGGAGGAGCAGTGGCTGCTGCGCACGGTGGGCCGCCGGGCCGCCCTGCGCCCCGAGATCGACTCCGTGTACGACGCCTTCGAGCACCCGCGCGCCAGCCGCCCCGCCCTGCCCCTGCTGCCGCCGCCCGAGGCGCGCCGCTACGCGGCCGAGGTCCGCGCCCGGGTCGTCGACGTCCTCGGTACCGTCCCGCTGGAGGGCGGCGGTCCGCTGACCGACGCGTCCTTCGCCTTCGGGATGATCGCCCAGCACGAACAGCAGCACGACGAGACGATGCTCATCACCCATCAGCTGCGGAGCGGCCCGGTGGCGCTCACCGCCCCGGAACCGCCGCGCCCGGCGCTCGCCCCCGGACCCTTCGGGCCCTTTGAGGTCCTTGTGCCCGGCGGCCCGTTCACCATGGGCACCTCCACCGAACCGTGGGCGCTGGACAACGAACGGCCCGCGCACCGGCGGGACGTCCCCGCCTTCTTCCTCGACACCGCCCCGGTGACCTGCGGCGCGTACCGGGCCTTCATCGACGACGGGGGCTATCGCGACCCCCGCTGGTGGGCGGCCGACGGCTACGGGCAGATCCGGCGGCACGACATCGGGGCCCCGCTGTTCTGGCGGCGCGACGGCGGGCAGTGGCTGCGCCGCAGGTTCGGTGTCGTCGAGACGGTCCCCGACGACGAGCCCGTCCTCCACGTCAGCTGGTACGAGGCCGACGCCTACGCGCGCTGGGCCGGCCGGCGGCTGCCGACGGAGGCCGAGTGGGAGAAGGCGGCCCGCCACGACCCGGCGACCGGCCGGTCCCGCCGCTTCCCCTGGGGCGATACCGACCCCACCCCGGAGCGGGCCAACCTGGGCCAGCGCCATCTGCGGCCCGCGCCCGCCGGCAGCTATCCGGACGGCGCCTCACCGCTCGGCGTGCGGCAGCTCATCGGCGATGTGTGGGAGTGGACGGCAAGCGATTTCCTGCCCTATCCGGGGTTCGCCGCGTTCCCCTACCGGGAATACTCGGAGGTCTTCTTCGGCCCCGCCCACAAGGTCCTGCGCGGCGGCGCCTTCGGTGTCGACCCGGTGGCCTGCCGGGGTACGTTCCGCAACTGGGACCTGCCGGTGCGCCGCCAGATCTTCGCCGGGTTCCGTACCGCCCGGGACGTCTGATGTGCCGCCATCTGGCCTATCTGGGGCCGCCGCTGCCGCTCGGCGAGGTGCTGACCGCCCCCGCGCACAGTCTGCTCCGCCAGTCGTGGGAGCCGCGCCGCCAGCGCCACGGCACGGTCAACGCGGACGGCTTCGGCGTCGGCTGGTACGCGGACGGGGACCCGGTACCCGGCCGCTACCGGCGCTCCGGGCCCGTCTGGGCGGACCCGTCCTTCGCCGATCTGGTCCGGGTGGTCCGCGGCGGCGCCTTCCTGGCGGCCGTCCGGGACGCTACGGTGCCGGGCGCCGACGGCGAGGCGGCCGCGGCACCGTTCGCCGCCGGGCCCTGGCTGTTCAGCCACAACGGCGCCGTCGCGGGCTGGCCGCGTACCGTCGCCCCGCTCGCCGCCGCGCTGCCCGCGGCGGATCTGCTGGCGCTGGAGGCCCGCTGCGACGCGGCGCTGCTGTGGGCGCTGGCGCTGCGGCGGCTGCGTGACGGCGACGAGGCGGGTGAGGCGCTGGCGGCGACCGTGTACGAGACGGCGGGTACGGCACCGGGATCCCGGCTCAATCTCCTGCTCACCGACGGCGCGACGGTCACGGCCACCGCCTGGGGCGACTCCCTGTGGTATCTGACCGGGCCCGGCGCGCCCGGCGGCGGCACGGTCGTGGCATCGGAGCCGTACGACGACGATACGCGCTGGCGCGAGGTCCCCGACCGCACCCTGCTGCGGGCCACCTCCGCCGATGTCCTCCTGACCCCCCTCAAGGAGCCCTCCCCGTGAGTCCGTTCGTCCTGACCCGCACCCTGCCCGATGACGCCACCGGCGCCGCGCTGCGCGCCGATGTCCGGAAGGGGCTGACCGCCCTGCCCAAGACCCTGCCGCCGAAGTGGTTCTACGACGCCCGGGGCAGCGCCCTGTTCGACGAGATCACCCGGCTGCCGGAGTACTACCCGACCCGCGCGGAGCGGGAGATCCTGCTCGACCGCTCCCCCGGGATCGCCGCCGCGACCGGCGCCGCGACCCTGGTGGAGCTGGGCTCGGGCTCGTCCGACAAGACGCGTCATCTGCTGGCCGCGCCCGGCGGGCCGCGGAGCTATGTGCCGGTGGACGTGAGCGAGAGCGCGCTGACGGGGGCGGCGCGTACCCTGCTCGCCGAGCGACCCGGTCTCGCCATCCACGCGCTGGTGGCGGACTTCACCGCCGGGATCGAACTGCCGGAGACCCCCGGGCCCCGGCTGGTGGCGTTCCTCGGCGGCACGATCGGCAATCTGCTGCCGGACGAGCGCGCGCTGTTCCTGGCATCGGTACGGGCGCTGCTGGCGCCCGGTGACGCGTTTCTGCTCGGCACCGACCTGGTGAAGGACCCGGCGGTCCTGGTCCGGGCGTACGACGACGCGGCGGGGGTGACGGCCGAGTTCAACAAGAACGTGCTGCGGGTGCTGGCGCGGGAGCTGGACGCGGACGCCGACCCCGGAGACTTCGACCATGTGGCCCTGTGGGACGCGGACCGGGAGTGGATCGAGATGCGGCTGCGGGCCCGGTCCGCCCTCACCGTGAAGATCCCGGAGCTGGGGATCGCGGTGCCGTTCGAGAAGGGCGAGGAGGTACGGACGGAGGTGTCGGCCAAGTTCCGCCGGGAAGGGGTACGGGGCGAGCTGGCCGCGGCCGGTCTGGAGCTGACCCACTGGTGGACCGACCGCGCGGGACGGTTCGCGCTGTCGTTGTCGTCACCGGAGGGCTAGCGATGTCGCAGGGTGTCCCGCGGGCCGGGCCCGGCAGATGTCGCGGGAGCGCGCGCCGGGCGCGCCCCGTCGGTGGCGTCCTCGGCGTCAGAGCGTCGCGGAGAGGGTCTTGGTGATGGCGTCGGACGCCTGCTTGGCGTTCCGCGCGATGTCGCCGCCCTGGAGCACCGCCGTCATGTACCGCTTGATGGGGTTGTCCAGCTCGACATTGGCCCAGCGGGGCGAGTTCGGGGTCGCCTTGCTGCCCGGGGCGCCGGCGCCGCGGGCCATGGCCTGGGCACTCTCGCCGGAGACCACCTTGCCGAGGGACCTCTTGTTGGGCACGTAGTTCATGGTGCGGGC
This sequence comes from Streptomyces sp. NPDC059248, assembly GCF_042753905.1. Lineage (NCBI taxonomy): Bacteria > Bacillati > Actinomycetota > Actinomycetes > Kitasatosporales > Streptomycetaceae > Streptomyces > Streptomyces sp. NPDC059248. The sequence goes on from NZ_JBHYZV010000013.1 coordinate 108,896, forward strand.
GAGGTCGGTCTGCCACTTCTCGCTCGCGAGGGCCTTGACGACCTCGACGGCCTCGGCGCGGTTCTTCGCCTTGTCCGGGATGATCAGGTCGGAGCCGCCGGTGAAGACGGCGCCCGGCTTCTCGGCCTTCTTGCCCGGTATCGGGAAGTAGCCGAGCTTGCCCTTGAGGGCCGGATTGGCCTTGAGGATCTGGGCGGTGGCGCCGGGGGTGTCGATCAGCTGGGCCGCGTCGCCCTTGGCGAACACCCCGGCCTGGATCGGATTGCGCTCGTCGCCGGCCTTGGGGCCGCGGCCCAGGGCCTGCAGCTTCTGGTAGAACTTCATGCCCTTGACGGCGGCGGCGCTGTCCAGCTCGCCCTGCCAGGAGCCGCTGCGCTCGACGGCGAGTTCGCCGCCTTCCTCCCAGATGAAGCCCGCGAGGACGTACCAGTCCTGGCCGGGCAGATAGATCCCCTGGGTGCCGCCCTTGTTGAGCTTCTCGGTGACCTCGAGCCACTCCTTCTGGGTGGTGGGCAGCTCGGTGACGCCCGCGGCGCGGAAGAGGTCCTTGTTGTAGATGACGACGCGGTTGGCCGCGTACCAGGGGATGCCGTACTGGGCGCCGTCGATGTTCCCGGGCTCGGCGAGACCGGGCAGCCAGTCCTCCTGGCCGAGGTCCCGGGTGGACTCCACGGTCAGATCGGTCAGGGCGTCGGTCTCCGCGTACTGCGCGACCTGGGTATTGCCGACCTCGATGACCTCGGGGGTGTCCTTGCCCTCCAGGGCGGCGTTCACCTTCTTGCCGATGCCCGTCCAGTCCTGGAAGTCGAACTTCAGGTCGACGGACGGGTTGTCCTTCTCGTACTGCTTGGTGAAACGGTCGAGGAACTCGTCCGACGCGCTGTCCTTCATCAGCCAGATCTTCACCGTGGTCTTGTCGGACCCGGTGCCGGGGATGATTCCGCAGCCGGTGAGTGCGACAAGGCACACCAGTGCGACGGAAGTGGGGACAGGGCGGCTTCTCACAACGTTCACCTTATGGCATGAAAATGTGAACCCGATGGGGGGTATCGCGCTCAGGGACGCGCGGGGCGTGGCTGGATTTTGGTATGGACCAAAAGGCGAGGTCAACCCCCGAAGAGGCCTCGATCCGGACACCTCACCCACCGTTCACATCCGGAACGGGGTGGGGTGAGCGTACCGAGAGGAGAGCAAGCCCCATGCCGAATCACATCTATCGGGTCACCGAAATCGTCGGAACCTCCCCCGAGGGCCTCGATCAGGCCATCCGTAACGGTATCAACCGTGCGAATCAGACAGTGCGCGGGCTGGATTGGTTCGAGGTCACCGAGATGCGCGGCCATATCGCCGATGGGCGCGTGGACCACTACCAGGTCGGACTGAAGGTCGGCTTCCGGCTGGAGGACGGCGACTGACGGTCCGCCGTGCCGCCGCGGCCCGGCGCGGCGGCACCCCTATGTTTTTGGCCACAGGCATATGCGGACGGCGCCTCCATTTGTGAAACACGCATGTCGGGGCGGCGAGGGGTGGAACCGGTGTACGGCGCATACCGGCACGGCCGGGCGCGCCCCACCCGGATCGGGTGGGACCTGCCTTGCGCCGGGCCCGCGGTTCGCGTTCGGGTCGTTTCCCGCCGGGCCCGCGGCTCGGGTCCGGCCCGTTCACACCGGACCCGCGGCTCGGGTCCGGGCCGTTTCCCACCGCACCCCGCGGGTCAGGTACGGCCCGTCCGCTGCTGGGCCTCGCGCATCGCCGCGGTCGTGGTCCCGGCCGCCCAGTCCACCCGGACCACCGGGAACCCGGCCTGTTCGGCGGCGGCGCAGACGAGTTCGTCGTCGTCCACGAGCATCCGTATCGTGCGGCCCCGGCCGATGGCGCGCAGCACCTCCAGCTTGGTCACCCGGGCCGGTCTGCGGTCACCGCCGCGGCGCATCAGCAGCCGCCCCTCGGGCAGCCCCTGCGCGGCGAGCCAGGCGAGGGTGTCCTTGCGGCAGCGCTCCGGGCGGCCCGTCAGATAGACGACGACACACTCCTCGGCGGCTGCCAGACAGCGGGCGACGCCCTCCGGCAGCGGCGGATCGTGCGGCGCCCCGGCGAAGAAGGCGTCCCAGTCACGGGGGCGGGATTCGAGATGGTGCTGGCGGTGCCGGGCGTCCGCGAGGGTTCCGTCGATGTCGAAGACGGCCACGGGCCGGGATCCTGGGCGAGTCATCGCACAAGATTAGGCGCGGCGGTCCGCGCCGGGAGCGCTCGCGCCCCGGAGGCCCGGCCGATGGCAAGCGCCTAGAATCAGCCAACGTGCACCACCCTCATGACCCCTTTGTACGTGTTCGTGGCGCGCGGGAGCGCAATCTGCGCGATGTCGACGTGGATCTGCCGCGGGACGCCCTCGTGGTGTTCTGCGGTGTCTCCGGGTCGGGGAAGTCGTCCCTCGCCTTCGGCACGGTCTACGCCGAGGCCCAGCGCCGCTACTTCGAGTCCGTCGCCCCCTACGCCCGTCGGCTGATCCACCAGGTGGGGGCGCCGGTGGTGGGCGAGATCACCGGGCTGCCGCCCGCGGTCTCCCTGGAGCAGCGCCGTTCCGCGCCCTCGTCGCGTTCGTCGGTGGGGACGGTCACGACGCTCTCCAACTCGCTGCGGCTGCTGTTCTCCCGGGCGGGTGACTATCCGCCGGGCGCCGGGCGTCTCGACTCGGACGCCTTCTCGCCGAACACCGCCGCCGGTGCCTGCCCCGAGTGCCACGGTCTCGGCCTGGTCCACCGCACCGACGAGGATCTGCTGGTCCCCGATCCGTCCCGGTCGATCCGCGAGGGCGCGATCGAGGCCTGGCCGGGCGCGTGGCAGGGCAAGAACCTGCGCGATGTGCTGGACGCGCTGGGGTACGACGTCGACCGGCCGTGGCGGGAGCTGTCCGCCGCCGACCGGGAGTGGATCCTGTTCACCGACGAGCAGCCGGTGGTGACGGTGCATCCGGTCCGGGACGCGGACCGGATCCAGCGGCCGTACCAGGGGACGTACCAGAGCGCCCGGCGCTATGTGCTGCATACGTTCGCCACCTCGAAGAGCCGGACGCTCCGGGCCCGCGCGGAGCGCTTTCTGCGCTCGGCGCCGTGTGCGCGGTGCGGCGGTGCCCGGCTGCGGCCCGAGGCCCTGGCGGTGACCTTCGCGGGCCGGACGATCGCCGATCTGGCGGCCCTGCCGCTGGACGCGCTGGCCGGGGTGCTGGCGGCGGCGGACGGCGGTACGACGGCGCGGGTGCTGACGGCGGATCTGCTGGCGAGGATCGCCACCGTCACCGAACTCGGTCTGGGCTATCTCTCCGTCGACCGGCCCGCCCCCACCCTCTCCAGCGGTGAGCTGCAACGGCTGCGGCTCGCGACTCAGTTGCGGTCGGGGCTCTTCGGTGTGGTGTACGTCCTCGACGAGCCGTCGGCCGGGCTGCACCCGGCGGACACCCGGTCGCTGCTGGTCGTGCTGGAGCGGCTCAAGGCGGCGGGCAACTCGGTGTTCGTGGTGGAGCACCATCTGGATGTGATGCGGGCCGCGGACTGGATCGTCGACGTGGGTCCCGGCGCGGGCGAACACGGCGGGCGGGTGCTGCACAGCGGTCCGCCCGCCGGGCTGGCGGAGGTGGCGGATTCGGCGACCCGCCGCTTCCTCTTCGGCGACGGTACGGCGGCGGGGAAGGCGGGGCGGCGGGGGCGCGAGCCGTCGGAGTGGCTGTCCCTGGGCCCGGTGACCCGGCACAATCTGCGCGGCGTACGGGTCCGGATCCCGCTCGGTGTGCTGACCGCGGTCACCGGCGTCTCGGGGTCCGGCAAGTCGACGCTCGTCGGCGAGATCACCGCGGACGTGCCCGGGGTGGGGCGGCTGGTGACGGTGGACCAGAAGCCGATCGGCCGTACGCCCCGGTCCAACCTCGCCACCTATACAGGGCTCTTCGACACGGTCCGCAAGCTCTTCGCGGCCACCGACGAGGCCCGGGCGCGCGGCTTCGGCGCGGGCCGGTTCTCGTTCAATGTCGCGGGCGGGCGGTGCGAGGAGTGCCAGGGCGAGGGTTTCGTCGCGGTGGAGCTGCTGTTCCTGCCGAGTACGTACGCGCCGTGCCCGGTCTGCGGGGGCGCCCGGTACAACGAGGAGACGCTCGCGGTACGGCACCGGGGCCTGACGGTCGCGGAGGTGCTGGCTCTGACGGTGGAGGCGGCGGCGGAGCGGTTCGCGGACGTCCCGGCGGCGGCCCGGAGCCTGACCACCCTGCTCGACGTGGGTCTGGGCCATCTGCGGCTCGGGCAGCCCGCGACCGAGCTGTCCGGCGGCGAGGCGCAGCGGATCAAGCTGGCGAGCGAGTTGCAGCGGCCGCGCCGTGAGCGGACGGTGTACGTACTCGACGAGCCGACCGCCGGGCTGCACCCGGCGGATGTCGAGGTACTGATGCGGCAGCTGAACGGGCTGGTGGACACGGGCCACTCGGTGGTCGTGGTGGAGCACGACATGTCGGTGGTCGCGGACGCGGACTGGGTGGTGGACCTGGGTCCCGGCGGCGGCGACGCGGGCGGGCGGGTGGTCGCCGCCGGCACCCCCGCCGAGGTGGCGTCGGCCGCGGAGAGCCGTACGGCGCCCTGGCTGGCGCGGGTACTGGAGGTACGGACACCCCGCTGACCGGGCCGGCGGGGTGCGGACACCCCGCCGGCCGGGTGTCAGCGCTTGGCGCGGCGGGTGGCCCGCAGCCACTCCTTGTTCATCGCGGAGATCGACGGCAGCGGGATGCCCTTGGGGCAGGCCGTCGCGCACTCGCCGGTGAGGGTGCAGCCGCCGAAGCCCTCGTCGTCCATGGTCGCGACCATGTCGAGGACCCGGTCCTCCCGCTCGGGCGCGCCCTGCGGCAGCACATTGAGGTGGTTGATCTTCGCCGAGGTGAAGAGCATCGCCGAGCCGTTGGGGCAGGCCGCCACACAGGCGCCGCAGCCGATGCATTCGGCGTGCTCGAAGGCGAAGTCGGCGTCGGCCTTGGGTACGGGGGTGGCGTGGGCCTCGGGCGCCGAGCCGGTGGGCGCGGAGATGTAGCCGCCCGCCTGGATGATCCGGTCGAAGGCGGAGCGGTCCACGACCAGGTCCTTGACGACCGGGAAGGCGGCGGCCCGCCACGGCTCGACGTCGATGGTGTCGCCGTCGGCGAAGGAGCGCATATGGAGCTGGCAGGTGGTGGTCCGCTCGGGGCCGTGGGCGTCGCCGTTGATAACCAGGCTGCACGCGCCGCAGATGCCCTCGCGGCAGTCGTGGTCGAAGGCGACGGGGTCGTCGCCGCGGAGGATCAGCTCCTCGTTGAGGGTGTCGAGCATCTCCAGGAACGACATGTCGGGGGAGATGTCGTCGACCTCGTAGACGGCCATGGCGCCGGGGGCGTCGGGACGCCGCTGGCGCCAGACGCGGAGGGTGAGCCTCATGCGTAGCTCCGCTGGGTGGGGTGGACGTATTCGAAGACGAGGGCCTCCTTGTGGAGGACGGGGGCGCGCCGGTCGCGGGGGAACTCCCAGGCGGCGACGTAGCCGAACTCCTCGTCCCGGCGGGCGGCCTCGCCGTCCGGGGTCCGGGACTCCTCGCGGAAGTGGCCGCCGCAGGACTCGGCGCGGTGCAGCGCGTCGAGGCACATCAGCTCGGCGAGCTCCAGATAGTCGACGACGCGGTTGGCCTTCTCCAGCGACTGGTTGAACTCCTCGCCGCTGCCCGGCACCTTGATCCGCTGCCAGAACTCCTCACGGATCCGCGGGATCCGCTCCAGGGCCTTGCGGAGTCCCTCCTCGGTGCGGGACATCCCGCAGTACTCCCACATCAGTTCGCCCAGCTCGCGGTGGAAGGAGTCGGGGGTGCGGTCGCCGTCGACGGCGAGCAGCAGATTGATCCGGTCCTCGGTCTCGGCGACGACCTCGGTGACCTCGGGGTGGGAGGCGTCGGGCCGCTCGCCCGGCGGGGTGCGGGCGAGGTAGTCGTTGATGGTGGACGGCAGGACGAAGTAGCCGTCGGCGAGTCCCTGCATCAGCGCGGAGGCGCCGAGCCGGTTGGCCCCGTGGTCGGAGAAGTTGGCCTCGCCGATCGCGAAGAGCCCGGGGACCGTGGTCCTGAGGTCGTAGTCGACCCACAGTCCGCCCATGGTGTAGTGGACGGCGGGGTAGATCCGCATGGGGACCTCGTACGGGTTCTCGGCGGTGATCCGCTCGTACATATCGAAGAGGTTGCCGTACTTCTCGGCGACCTTGTCGCGGCCCATGCGGCGGATCGCGTCGGCGAAGTCGAGATAGACGCCCTGTCCGCCCGGGCCGACGCCCCGGCCCTCGTCGCAGACGTTCTTCGCGGCCCGGGAGGCGATGTCGCGGGGCACCAGATTGCCGAAGGAGGGGTAGATGCGCTCCAGGTAGTAGTCGCGTTCGTCCTCGGGGATCTCGCCGGGCGGCCGGGTGTCGCCGTGTGCCTTGGGGACCCAGATCCGTCCGTCGTTGCGCAGCGACTCGCTCATGAGGGTCAGCTTCGACTGGTGGTCACCGGTGCGGGGGATGCAGGTGGGGTGGATCTGGGTGAAGCAGGGGTTGCCGAAGTACGCGCCGCGGCGGTGGGCCCGCCAGATCGCGGTGGCGTTGGAGTTCATGGCGTTGGTCGACAGATAGAAGACGTTGCCGTAGCCGCCGGTCGCCAGGACGACCGCGTCGGCGAAGTGGGTGGAGATCTCGCCGGTGATCAGGTCCCGGGCGACGATGCCGCGGGCCCGTCCCCCGACCACGATCAGATCGAGCATCTCGGTCCGCGGGTGCATGGTGACGGTGCCCGCCGCGATCTGCCGCGACAGGGCCTGGTACGCGCCGAGGAGGAGTTGCTGCCCGGTCTGGCCGCGGGCGTAGAAGGTACGGGAGACCTGGACGCCGCCGAAGGAGCGGGTGTCGAGGAGTCCGCCGTACTCCCGGGCGAACGGCACGCCCTGGGCCACGCACTGGTCGATGATCTCCACGGAGATCTGGGCGAGCCGGTGCACATTGGACTCCCTGGCCCGGAAGTCGCCGCCTTTGACGGTGTCGTAGAAGAGCCGGTGGATCGAGTCGCCGTCGTTGCGGTAGTTCTTGGCCGCGTTGATGCCGCCCTGGGCGGCGATGGAGTGGGCCCGGCGGGGCGAGTCCTGGTAGCAGAACTGCTCGACGTGGTAGCCCTGTTCGCCGAGGGTGGCGCCGGCCGCGCCGCCGGCGAGCCCGGTGCCCACCACGATGACGGTGTGCTTGCGCCGGTTGGCCGGGTTGACCAGCTTGGCCTCGAAGCGGCGGCGGTCCCAGCGTTCGGCGATCGGCCCGTCGGGCGCCCGGGTGTCGGTGATCGGGGCGCCGGTCTCGTACTCCGCGTAACTCATTCAGCTCACCACTCCGGTCATGACGCCGACGGGTACGGCGACGAAGCCCGCGGTCAGGACGAGCGCGAGTCCGTTGGCGACGGCCTTGAGGGCGCGGTCGCGGCCGGCGCTGCCCGCGCCGAGGGTCTGGGCGGCGCTCCAGAAGCCGTGCCGGATATGCAGTCCGACGGCGGCCATCGCCGTCAGATAGATGACGTTGCCGTACCAGGTCGAGAAGGTGGCGACGACGTTCTCGTACGGCTTCCCCGGCTCGGCGTTCTCGTTCACGGTGAGGGTCGTGAGGTCGAGGATGTGCCAGACCACGAACAGGACGATGATCACCCCGCCCCAGCGCATGGTGCGGGTGGCGTAGCTCGCCCGCCGCCGCCGGTGGGCGTAGCCGGTGGGCCGGGCCTTGATGTCGCGCCGGCTGAGCTGGTAGGCGCTGACGCCGTGGGCGACGATCGCGGCGAGCAGCCCGATCCGTACCAGCCACAGGGCCCACTCGTGGTGCAGCACGGGCGCGCCCATGGTCCGCAGCCAATGGCCGTAGGCGTTGAACTCCTCGGGCCCGAAGAAGACCTTCATATTGCCCATCACATGCGCGACCAGATAGCCGAGCATGATCAGACCGCTGACGGCCATGACGGCCTTCTTGCCGATGGTGGAGCCCCAGAACGAGCGTGGGGGGCGGGTCCCCGGTGTCCGTTTTCGGTCCGTACGCGTTGCCACAGCCATGTCCGGAACGGTAGACGCGTACCTGACCAGTGGTCCAAGACATGATCCGGCTGATCTCCATAGGCATCCCCTATGGTCGTGGTTAGGCTGGGGTCATGCAGTTCCAGCAGCTTCTGTACTTCGTGGCCGTGGCGGAGACCCGGCACTTCACCCGGGCCGCCGAGCGGGTCCATGTGTCGCAGCCGTCGCTCTCCCAGCAGGTGCGGGCGCTGGAGAAGGAGCTGGGGGCGGAGCTGTTCAGCCGGGCCCGGGGCAATATCGGGCTGACCGAGGCGGGCGAGGCGCTGCTGCCGCTGGCCCGGCGCATCCTGGAGGACGCGGACACCGCCCGGCACGAGGTACAGGAGCTGGCCCGGCTGCGCCGGGGACGGGTACGGCTGGGGGCCACTCCGAGTCTCTGCACCGGACTGCTCCCGGACGTCCTGCGCGCCTTCCACGACCGGCATCCCGGGATCCGGCTGCTGATCGACGAGGGCGGATCGCACGATCTGGTGCGCAGGCTGGCGCGGGGCGCGCTCGATCTGGCGCTGATCGTGCTGCCGCTGCCGCCCGCTTCACCGGCCCTGACGACGGTCGAGCTGCTGCGCGAGGATCTGGTGGTGGTGTCGTCGGCGGCGGCCGGGGCCCCGCCGGACCCGGTCCGGATCGCCGATCTGCGGGAGGTCCCGCTGGTGATGTTCCGGCACGGCTACGACCTGCGGGAACTGACGGTCGCCGCCTGCCGGGCCGCGGGCTTCGAGCCGTCGTTCACCGTGGAGGGCGGGGAGATGGACGCGGTGCTCGGCTTCGTCCGCGCGGGGCTCGGGGCGGCCGTGGTGCCCCGGATGGTCGCGGACCGCTCGGGCCCGGACCTCCGGGTGACCCCGCTGGCCCCGCCGGGGCTGCGGCGGACGATCGCCCTGGCGCACCGGAGCGATGTGGCGCCGCCCCGGGCGGCCCGGGAGCTCCAGCGGATCCTGCTGGCGACGGTGTCGGGCGGCCCGGCGGAGCGCTGAGCCGCCGTGTCGCCTGCGGCGGGCGGTTCGGGCGTCTCCGGGCGGGACCGGGCGGCACCGTGACGCGGTCGGCGGTCCCCGGCGGTCCGGCCCGCCGTACGCGGAGCCCCGCCGGGGCGCCCGGCTCTCCGTGGCCCCCGGCTGTAAGCCCGCCGTACGCCACGGCTGCTGTCATACGCCCCGCGGTACGCCGCCCCGGCCGCCGCGACTCAGATCGCGTCGGCCAGGGAGAGCGTGTGGAGCTTGTCCGGCGGCCCCGGGCGGGCGTAGTACCAGCCCTGGGCGGTGTCGCAGCCCAGTTCGCGCAGCTGGTCGGCCTGGACCCCGGTCTCCACGCCCTCGACGGTGACGGCGAGTTCGAGGCTGTGCGCCAGGGAGACGATCCCCTCGACGATCTTCAGATCGACCGGGTCAACGGGCGCCTGCTGCATGCCCTTGGTGAAGGAGCGGTCGAGCTTGAGGACGCTCACCGGCAGCCGCCGCAGATTGGCCAGGTTGGAGTAGCCGGTGCCGAAGTCGTCGAGGGCGATGTCCACACCCAGCTCCGCGAGCTGGCGGAGCGGCTTGAGCAGCCCCTCGTCGGCTCCTATCAACGCGGACTCGGTGACCTCCAGGCAGAGCGCGCCGGGGGCGAGCCCCGCGCGTTCGAGGACCGCGACCGTGTCGGTGACCAGACCGGGGTGCTGGAGCTGGGCCGGCGACAGGTTGACATTGATCCGCAGCGGGACGCCGTCGGCGTACATCTCCTGCCAGTGGCATGCCTGGCGCACCGCCTCCTGGAGCACCCAGCGGCCCAGCGGCACGATGAGACCGGTGTGCTCGGCGAGCGGGATGAACTGATCGGGGCCGAGGACTCCGTGCTGGGGGTGGGACCACCGCACCAGCGCCTCGGCGCCGTGCACCCGGCCGTCGCCCATGTCGACCAGCGGCTGGTACTCGATGAAGAACTCGCCGCGTTCCAGCGCCGCGGGCAGGGCGGTGGTCAGCCCGTGCCGGGTGATCGCCCGCTGGTCCAGCTCGGGATCGGCCATCTCGAAGCGGTTGCCGCCGCGCGCCTTGGCCCGGTACATGGTGATGTCGGCGCTGCGCAGCACCTCGGCTGTGGTGCGCTCCCCCGCCGGGCCCTCGACGATGCCGATGGAACCGCGGACGGTGAACTCCCGGCCGTCGACGAGGACGGGGGTGCCGAGGGCGCCGAGGATCCGGGCGGCCAGCTCACCGACCTCGTACTCGGTATCGGGTCCGGTGGTCAGGGCGACGAACTCGTCGCCGCCGAGCCTGGCCACCATCTCGCCGGGCGCGGTGGCACAGCTCTGGAGCCGGTCGGCGACCTCGACCAGCAGCCGGTCACCGGTGGCGTGGCCGAGGCTGTCGTTGATGGCCTTGAAGCCGTCGAGGTCGAGGTAGCAGAGCCCGAACCTGGCCTCGCCCGCGCCGTCGGGACCGGCCGCCGCCGCGGAGTTGCCGGGACCGGTCCCGGCGAGGGCCTTCTCCAGGCGCTCGAAGAAGAGCGTACGGTTGGGCAGTCCGGTGAGGGCGTCGTGGGTGGCCTCGTACCGCAGCCGGAGGTTGAGCAGCCGCCGCTCGGTGGTGTCCTCCAGCAGGGCCAGCAGATACTGCGGCCGTCCCTCCGGGTCCCGCAGCAGGGACATCGTCAGATTGGTCCACAGCGCGGTGCCGTCGTCGCGGAAGAACGGCTTCTCGACCCGGAAGTGCTCCCGCTCGCCGCGCTTCAGCTCCCGGTAGAGCTGGGCCACGTGCGGCCGGTCCTCGGGGTGGGTCCACTCGGTGATCTTCTTGCCGCGCACATGGTGTTCGAGCCCGCCGAACATCCGGGTGAGGGTCTCGTTGACCTCGACGACCGTACCGTCGATCTCGGCGACGCCGATCCCGATCGCGGCGCCCTCGAAGACGGCCCGCAGCCGGGTCTCGGTGGCGTGCAGGGCGTGCACCGCGTCGGTACGGGCGGTCAGCGCCGAACGGGCCACGGCCTCCTGCTCGGCGAGGGTCCGGTCCCGCAGCCCGGCCGCGAACCCGGCCGCCACGGCGTGCTGGAGGCGGGCACAGCGGGTCCGGCCGTCCTCGACCGTCAGCTCCTCGTCGCCCGCGTCGCCGCTGTACAGCACCAGATAGGCGTCGATGACTCCCAGGGTGCGGGTCAGCGCGTCGGGGTCGGTGCAGTGGGCGTCGACCAGGGCCGCGCCGACCGCGTGGGCCGGGCCCGGGTCGAAGGGGTGGGCGTGCAGCAGCCCGCAGAGGCCGCGGGCGAGCGGCAGCAGATGTTCCTCGACCTCGTTACGGGTCAAGGAGGTCGCCGTCACGGGGAAGACGGCACGGCTCCAGATGGTCGCGAAACGGCGGAGTCTGTCCTCGAGACCGTCCGGGTCCGCCGTGGGACCCGTCGCCTGCGACGGCGCCATCACGCCTTGCGCCCCACCCCTGCGTAGCTTGAGAAGGCATATGGGTCCTCCTGCTCGGCTGGGGCGTCCGGCCGCCAGTGCGGCGTGAACACCAGTCCGGGCTCGACCATCTCGTACCCCTCGAAGAACCGAGCGATGTGCTCTTGTGAACGCAATGTCAGTGGACTGCGGATGTCACGGTAGACCCCCAGGGCGCCTTCCGTCTGCTCCTGGGACACCGGGACACTGTCATATGCCGCATGGGTGAGGACGATCAGGCTGTCCGGCGGGAGCGCCGCGCCCAACTCCCGTACCGCGCCGTACGGGTCGTCCGCGTCCTCGACGAAGGGAAGCACGCCGAGCAGCAGCAGCGCCACCGGGCCGGGCGCCGCGAGCAGGGCGGCGACCTCGGGGAGGTCGAGGATCTGGCGGGGTCTGCGCAGGTCGGCGGCGGCAACGGTGATCCGCGGATCGCCGTCGGCGACCTCCCGGCCATGGGCGACGGCGACCGGGTCGTGGTCCAGGTGGACGACCCGGCAGCCGGGGTCCGCGGCCCGGGCGACCTGATGCGCGTTGCCGTACGAGACGATCCCGCAGCCGATGTCGAGGAAGCGGGTCACCCCCTGTCCGACGGCCCAGGTCACCGCGCGGCGCATGAACGCCCGGTCCGCCTGGACGGATTTGGGCAGTCCCGGCAGATACTCCAGGGCCCGGCGTGCGGCCGCCCGGTCGGCGGCGAAGTTGTGGGAGCCGCCCGCGTAGTAGTCGTACATCCGGGCCACACTCGGCATCGAGGTGTCGATGCCGGGCGGGGCCCAGGCAGCACGCTCCATCGATGTCTCCAACCGGGGTCGACCAGGCCGCCATACGGTGCCTCCGGCCGTGTCCGCGGCCGGTGTTCGAGCCGAGGCTACTGATCGGCCGTCGATTGGGCGAGTCCAAACGGAAATCGACGACCCGTTCTTCGTCACACCCGGGGCCCCGATCGCCTTGCCCCGCGGGCTGACCGCGTACCAGGTGCCGCCCGCGTCGCGCCCGTTGGTGCCGCCCCGTTCGCGGTCGCCCGCGAAGGTGGGGAGGGCCACCGGGGGATGGTCCGCCGGGCGATTTCGTCCGGGCGGTCCCGAAGGTGACGAAGTCCCTCCGGAGGATGCCCTCGGTGTCGTTCTTGTTGACGGGGCGACGACGGGCCACTTCTCCGGACGCTTCCCGGCGCGGGCCGATTCCCCGGGCCGGGCGGAATCCTCGAGAAGGCGGCGGACCGTCCCTCGGGCCCGGTTCACGACGATCTCGCCGGGCTCCGGATCCACGCGGGTGGACAGGTCCGGCGGCTCGGCGGGGCGCCGGCGGCACGGGTGCCCGCGCCGACGAGGGCGGGCCGAATCCGGGCGCGCGGCGCTCGCGCCGTCCGCGGGGACCACCGGCCCGACCTTCGCACCATCGCCTTCGCAACGGGATCCGGGCGGCGAAGCGGTGCCCTCGTCGCAGCGGTGGAGGGAGGCACCCCGGCCCCGGCGCAGACTCCGCCGAACGCGCCGGGCGGCGGGGGTCGCGCGGGTCGCGTATCGGGGCGACACGCCGTCCGTGTCCCTCGCCCGGCGGACACGGATGACCCGTTCGCCCGGCACCGATCGCGGCCGGATGGGGGCACTCCTAGCGTTTCGGACATCGAGGGGCCGTTTACGGCGTCATGTGGAAACCGCTTCCGCGGCTGCTCCTCGGGGACCCGGAGGATTGACCATGCGTGCGATACGTGCCGCGTCCGCCGCTCTGCTGGGGGCGACCGTCCTGGCCCTGGCCGCCCCCGTGGCCCGGGCGGGCGGCGACGGCGACCCCCGATTCACCGTCACTCCGTCGACGGTCGCGCCCGGGGGCCGGGTGGCGCTCACCGCGAGCGGCTGCGCGAGCACGGCGACGGCGACCTCGGGCGTGTTCGACGCGGCGACGATCCGTCCGGGGACCTCGGCGACGGCGACCGTGGACGGTGACGCCCGCCGCGGCGCCCAGTACTCGATCCGGTTCACCTGCGGAGACGCCCAGCGGACCGTCATTCTGACGATCTCCGGCGGCACGGCGAGTCCGACCATCAGCACGACGGTACGGCCGCCGGCGGTGCCGTCCCCGACGGTGACCCGTACGGCGACACCCACGGCGACGGCCACCCCGATTCCGGCCCCGACACCCAAGGCGACGGCAACGGCACCGCGTACCGCTACGGCGACCGCGACACCCGTCCCGCAGGGCGTACGCGGCGGACTCGGGGGCAGTGTCACGGGCGGAGCGGGTCCGGTCGAGTTCGCGGCCGGGGCGGCGCTCGTCCTGGCGGCCGTCACGGCGACGACGGTGGTCCTGCGCCGCGGGACCGGCGCACGCCGCCGCTGAAGTCGGCTCACCCCGGCGGTTCGGGACCGGGCCCGGTCCGGTCCCGGGGGGTGATGGGGGGCGGGGAAGTCACCCCGACGCCGGGGCGCGGCCCAACCGCGGCGGCCCCCCCCCGGGGGGGTGGGTAGTATAAAAAAAAAACAGCCCACCAGAACATAGGGATTAGAG